>JASIJW010000584.1:0-3051 GCA_030050035.1 Acidobacteriaceae bacterium
GGGTAAGCCACCTGCCGCAATTCACGGCGACGGCGCTCAGCGCGCTGCTCGAAGCCGAAGTTGGCGAAGCGCCGGAGCTCAAAGACGTGGGCGGCCGTGCCCTGCGCGAAATGACGCGTCTCGGCGCAAGCCCCTATTCGATGTGGCGCGATATTGCCTACACGAACACCGAAGCCATCGAGCGGGCCATCGCTGCCCTCGAGCAGCAGCTGGCGCATCTACGCGAGAATTTGCGCACGCCAAGCTTGCGCGAGGAGTTTGAACAGGCAAACAAATTCCGCCGCGAATAGAGCAATTCCAGCGTTGGTGCATCCTCGCAGGGGCTGAAGCACAGAGATTTTGGTGGCTTTTGCGGCGGCTAGAGCGGTTTCAGAGTTTGCGTGGCCTTTCCTTTTTCCGTGCAATGTGGCTTTTTCTTGAGGAAAAGGCCACTCAGCGGTTGCGGCTCCGGGATACAGCAACTCTGAAACCGCTATAAGGTCGCGCCCTTGTTACAAAGCTGCGACCGGGATTACAGCAACTCCAAATTCGCTCTGGTCAGCTACCCCCACCCCCTCAACTGAGGGGATGTATCAGAAGACAAAAGGGTTATACGCGCTCCTCCGCGCTATGTATCTGATTTCAAATGGCTTGTCATCAGCTATTTTGGAATCAGTCAGTTACGTGGAGGTTGGCGCAAAGAGGCGGGCCTCAGTCCTGACCCGAGATGGAAGCCGCCTTTTGCTGCCTGCGCCCTTTCAGGGTAGCAATTCGATGGGAAAAGATTGGCAAGATTCGGAAAAATCGTAAGTGCTTATATAACAGGCAGATAATCGCGGCATGATCTGGTCATGAGGGTTGACAGATTTTGGGGTGAACCTCAAATTTGGGACCTGGGGTTTACACAACGAGTCTTTACCTAACGAAGTTCAGCCAAGCCCATCCCACCGCCAGCGTCACCAGCGTGACCGGAATCCCTACGCGCGAATAATCCCAGAAACCGATGTGCACCTCATCGCGAGCGCGCTCAACGACGATCAGGTTGGCCACCGAGCCTGTGATCGTCAGGTTGCCGGCCAGCGTGCTCGCCATGGCGAGAGCCAGCCAGCCAGTGCGCGGGTCATGGAACGACGGCACCAGCGATTTCAGCAGCATCACCGCAGGGACGTTGCTGACGATATTCGAGAGCAATGCGGTGACGGCCGTGAAGATGCCGAGATTCTGCAGATTCATCCGCTCGGCGGCCAGGAACATATCTTGGGTTAGGCCAGCGCGCTCTGCTCCGCCGACAATCAGGAACAGGCCCACGAAAAAGACCAGCAACCCCCAGTCGATCTCGTCGTAGACCTGGCGCGGCTCGCGCGTGCGCGTGATCAGCATAAGTGCTGCACCAATCGCCGCCGCCATCGCCGGAGGAATGCCGCCGAGAAAGCCGGCAAGAACCAGTGCAATGACGATGGCAGGCTTGCGCAATTGGCGGAGGTGAATTGTGTGCCCCAGGTTTGGCACGTCATTGTTTTTGTGGCTAGCCTGGGATGTCTCCAAGGTCTCTTTTACTGCCGATCCGCAGAGCCAGCGAATCATTGCCCAGTCGAGCAGCAGGCCGATGATTGCGACAGGGCCGAGATGGCCGATGAAATAGAGATAGCTCAAGCCGGAAGACGACCCGATGAGCATGTTCTGCGGGTTGCCGGTGATGGTGGCCATGCTGCCAATGTTCGATGCCGTGGCGACGGCGAGCAGGTAAGGCAGTGGTTTGAGGCCTAGCCTTCGCGCAGCAGTAAGCGCGAAAGGAACCATCACCAGGCAAATGATGTCGTTCACGAAGAACGCCGAGAGCACACCGGTAATGAAGATGACTGCAGGCAGAAGGTTGTGCGGGCTCAGACGCGCAACAACGTGGTCGGTGATCCAGTCGAAGAAACCCGCCAGCCTCAGGCAGCCGACGATCAGCATCATCGAGAACAGCAGCACCAGCGTGCCGAAGTCGATCGCGTGCAGCGCCTGCTCTGCGCTCATGACTCCCAGGGCGACCATGAGCACCGCGCCAATAATCGCCATTCCGGGACGGTCGATTTTCAGTCCCGGAAATTTGCCCAGCGCGAAGACGAGATAACTGACGGCAAAGATAAGCGAGCCCGCGACGATTTGCCAGTGGGCCATTGGGTTCGAAGGAACAGGAATCGGCGCGGCGGCAAACAGGGCCAGGGTCATGCTGAACCAGTGTAGCGGTCAAGGCCGCAACGGCTGCCGGAAATCAGATCAGATTTCAGTCTCTCTGCTGCGCACCCCGCGCCAATAAAGAATCAATCCCAGCAAAATAGAGGCCGCGGTTCCGATGATCAATTTAAGCTCGAAGCCTAGTTTGTTCGACGAGTCGCCGGGCGGAATGAGCGAAACGAAAATCCCGATGAGCACGACGACAAAACCGAGTCCGCCGCAAATCCACACTCCGGCCAAGCCGCCGGGGACAAGCACCGCGCGCGCATTTTTGGCGCGGTCTTTGCGGTAGGCGAGCTTGATGACTGCAGCAAACATGTACAGGAACGGAATGAAGTAGAGGATGATCGCGGCGTCAATCAGGAACTGGTAAGCGCCGCGCGTGGTGTCGTTGATCTGGCTCGCGAGCAGGATTGCGCCCGAAATAATGGCCTGCACTAGGATGGAAACGTAAGGCGTCTTCCACTTCGGATGAATCTTGCCGAAGGCCGCGGGTAGATAGCGGTCAATGCCAACCATGAATGGCACGCGCGCAATGCCGGCCACCGTCGAACCCACGCCTCCGGCGTTGCCGAACGTGACAAGCACGGCAGCAATCACGCCCACAATGCCGATGCGCAATGCCGCCGAGCCGATGGCGATGGCGTGGAAAACGCCGCTCTGCGGGTCGATGTCCCCGGCCGGCGCCAAAGCCAGCACAGCGAAGGTGCCGGCGATATACATGAGAGCGATGAGCGCACCTGCGCCAAACACCGCGCGGGGCAGCGTGCGCTGCGGGTCGCGGACTTCCTCGCTCATAGCGGAGACCAACTCCAGGCCCGTAAAGGCGAAGGCGATCTGCGACCAGAAGTT
>JASIJW010000585.1:0-4083 GCA_030050035.1 Acidobacteriaceae bacterium
CTGGCCGAGCCCACGTAACCGACCTGCGCCACTATCCGTGGATTGAGCGCCCGCTGCACGTTCAGGTTGTAGTTGTACGTGTAGGGGACCGAGTAATCGGGCGCAAACGCCGCAAGCTGCAGCGGCAGGTAGTTCGCCCACGCAATCATGGAATTGGGCCGGATGGGCGCGTAGGGAAACGGGTTGGTCATCGAGCCGTTGCCGGCCACGTCTGCCCAGGGGTTAGCCAGCGACGGGCTGCCGCCAATGGCCGTAACTCCGGGCGAGACCACCATGAACGGCGGGTCTTCGAGATTTTGCAGCGACTGCTCCTCCTGGTCGCGGTTGTAGTAAACCCCGAAGCCGGCGCGGATCGAAAAATCGTGCGCGCCCGGCGTGCCGATCAGCCATGCCGGCGCCGCCGAAGGCGACCACGCAAAGCCCACGCGCGGCGCGAAATGATCGTAGTGCGCCACCGGAGAGCCAGCCGCGTTACAGCCCGGATCGCCCGGCCAGAACAGCCCTGGAGGTCCGCCGGTAAAGATGCTCGACGTTGCGCTCGAATTTTGCCAGCAGATGACGCCCAGGCCTGCATCCTGCCTGTTCTGGTCCGGCGTTTCCACGTCCCACGCCAGTCCGTAGTTCAGCGTCAGATCAGAGTTCAACTTCCAACTGTCCTGCGCATAGGCAAACTGCTCGCTGGCGACAGCATCGATGAAACCATTGTTCGACTGGTAGTAGAGATCGGGAATGCCGAGCGCGAAATCGAGCAACGGATCGCCCGAGCTGTACGGGCCGCCGCCCTGCGCGCCGCCCTCAAAGGCGAAGAAGCCGTTGTTGTACACGTCGTACGGATTGCGCACCCGAAACTGTTCGAACTGCGCGCCGAATTTCAACGAGTGATTGCCAAGCACCCAGGTCAGGTTGTCGGCAAAAATAAGGTTGGTGTCGAGCCGCGGCTGCGGGCCCTGGTAGCTGAAACCAAGATTGAAGTAGCTGCCGATCGTCAGATACGGCAGGCCGGAATGGTTGGAATCCTCGGGCGTAATGGCGAAGCCCGCCGAGCTGGGCGACACCACGTCGGCCGGCATGAAAGCGCCGTACGGGTTGCGGAAATACGACCCGCGCAGCTCATTGAGCAGGCTGGCGCTGAAAGTATGGGTCCACGATGCCGCAAAGAGCTTGTAGTGATCAGACTCCAGCGAGCCGAAGCCGGGGAAGCTCGCGCCGGAGAAAGTCAGCGCCGTTGTGCTTGGGCTGGACTGAAAGATCGACGACGCCCACAGGCTGTCAGTAGCCCTCGGCGTCCAATCGAAGCGCAGAATGCCCTGGTCCTGCGCGTCGGTATCGAGCGCATTGAAATTCGCATAAGCCACGCCGCCCAGCGTCTCTGCCGGGGGCAACACATATTTGTGAATCAGGCTGGCTGCGATCGGGTTCCAGTCGGCGGGTGCAACCTCAACCTGGCCCGAAGCAAAGCACTGCGCCCAGGTCTCGGGGCTCGACCCCGAAGGATTGGCCACGCACGAGCCAATGTTGAATGGGATGGGATTTGAGCTGAGTCCTGCGCTGTTGGCCGCGCCGGAAGCATAGTTCAGGTCACCGGTAAAATCGCCGGCGAACTGATCGTTGTCGAGCGTAGTTTGCAGCACCGTTTGCGCCGTGCGGTTGCGCAGGCCCTGGTAGGCAGAGAAAAAGAAAAGCCGTCGCGCCAGTACGGGACCACCCAGCGTGGCGCCGTACAGGTTCTGGTGAAAGATTGGTCGGGTTTGCGAGAAATAGTCGCCATTGTTCAGAAATGTGTCGCGATAAAACTCGAAACCGCTGCCGTGGAACTGGCTGCCGCCCGATTTGAGAATCTGATTGACCACGGCGCCTGAATTGCGGGCAAACTCCGCATTCATAGTGCTGGTAACGATGTTATCCTCAGCCAGCGCGTCAGGATTCACCTGGATGCCTTCGCGCTCAAGCATCGGATCGTTGATGTCGATGCCGTCGACAAGGTAAGAGTTCTGCGCCGTCTGGTTGCCGTTGGTTGCAAACGTTCCGAAGCGGTCCGAAGATTCGTAAACGCCCGGCTCGAGCTTCTGCAGGCCGGCCGGGTCGCGCCCCTCGAGCGGCACGCTCTCAAGCTGTTCGGCGGTCACAAGCTGTTGGAGCTGTGTATTGGCGGTCTCCACCTGCAGCGCCTCGGCAACCACTTGGACTGTCTGGGAAACGTCGCCGAGCACCAGGTGCGCGTTGACTTCGCGGTTATCGTTCACATTCAACCGAAGCGCGCTGGCTGTGAAGTTTTCAAACCCCGGCGCTGAGATGGTGACCGCGTAAACGCCCTCCTGAAGCTGCGGAAAGATGTAGTACCCGGCGCGATCGGTCGCCCGCTCTGACGAGATACCCGTGGCCATGTTGGTCACGGTGACGGCGGCGCCGGAGATCACCGTGCCGGTTGGATCGGTGACCGTGCCGTGCAGCGCGGCATACACGTCGCTGGCGAATGCGACGGGGACAGCGATGAAAAAAAACAAAGAGAGCGCAAACAGATAACGTGCAACTGAGCGCATGGGTGAAATCCCTCCTCAGAACAGCTATCGGAGCAAAAGGAGGGGAGGTTGAGGCCTTAGGAAAATGAGGGTAGCCTCACACAGGTTTCCCGCCAATCCCCCGGAAGATGCACAACCCGTTGCCGAAAATCACTCAAGTGCAACAGCTTCACGTAAGTCCTGCATCACAGCGCACATGAGCCGGACGTTACTAATGGGATGGTCCGCCGCCTTTGCCCCCGAGCTTGGGTATAAGGGTGGCAAGGAGGCTTCCCCTGCGCACCAGGTCGCCGCTGAAAAGGTAATCGTGGGCGGCCGGTCGCTGAAGCTGTTCAACCACGTGCTCTTGGTGTGAAATGTAGCAACGAAGGAGAGTCGCGATGTTTACCATACCCGCCGCGATGCAATACTCCGGCTGGGCCTTTTTCCTACTGCGCCTTATGGCGGCGCTCGTTTTTGGCACAAGCGGTTTAAGCCATCTGCGCAACCCGCGCGAACGCGCCCAAAGCATCGGCAAGAGCATCCCCTTCACGGTCTTTCTGGGCGCAGCGGAGCTGGCCGGCGCCATCGCAATCGCGGTTGGGTTCCTCACGCAGTGGGCGGCGCTCGGTCTTATGCTGCTGATGCTCGGCGCCATCTATTCGAAGGCCGTAAAGTGGAAGACCGGCTTCTGGGGCGAAAAATCCTCGGGCTGGAACTACGAGCTAATGCTGCTGTTGATGTGCCTGGTAATCTTCACCACCGGTGGCGGCAACATCGCCATTATGCGCCCATAAAAATGTAGGCCCGCCATCGAAGCGGGCCTACAGCTAAAAGCCAGAGGCTAGCAGCTTGAAGCTGTTTTCTAAGCCTTCCCAATCACCTTCGCCAGCGTCTCGCCGATCTCGGCCGGCGAAACGACAACGTGAATGCCAGCTTCCTTCATCGCCCTCATCTTGCCGGATGCTGTGCCCTCGCCGCCGGAGATGATTGCGCCGGCGTGGCCCATGCGGCGTCCCGGTGGCGCAGTCTGGCCGGCGATGAAGCCGACGACAGGCTTCTTCACATGTTCCTTGACGAATGCAGCGGCCTTTTCTTCATTCGTGCCGCCGATCTCGCCAATCATGATGATGGCTTCGGTCTCCGGATCGTCGTTAAGCAGGCGCAGCGCATCGATGTGCGTTGTGCCGATGATCGGATCGCCGCCAATTCCAATCGCTGTCGACTGTCCGATCCCGCGCTGCGTCAACTGGTGCACAGCTTCGTAGGTCAGCGTGCCCGAGCGCGAGACAATGCCAACCGAGCCTTCCTTGTGAATCCGTCCCGGCATAATGCCGATCTTCGCCTTGCCCGGCGAGATCAC
Source organism: Acidobacteriaceae bacterium (assembly GCA_030050035.1). Lineage (GTDB taxonomy): Bacteria > Acidobacteriota > Terriglobia > Terriglobales > Acidobacteriaceae > Telmatobacter. The sequence continues at coordinate 3,862 of JASIJW010000585.1, forward strand.
GCCCGGACAGTTCGGCCCGATGAGCCGCGACTTCGAGGTCTTGAGCTTCGCCCACACCTTCACCATGTCGAGCGTGGGAATCCCTTCGGTGATGCAGACGATCAGCGGAAGGCCCGCGTCCTCTGCTTCGAGAATGGCGTCGGCCGCAAACGGCGGTGGCACAAAGATCATGGTGGCGTTAGCGCCGGTCTCTTTCACCGCGTCAGCCACGGTATTGAACAC
>JASIJW010000586.1:0-5598 GCA_030050035.1 Acidobacteriaceae bacterium
GCCTGTTGAGCGTGCGCAATGACTTGGGGTTGCTGGCCGAAGAATACGACCCAATAACGCGTCGACAGTTAGGGAATTTTCCCCAAGCCTTCTCGCACATCGGGCTAATCAGCACAGCCCTGAATTTATGCCGCTCTGTTGCACCAGTGAGTCAGCGCACTGACAGCGAGCCCATCGAATTGGCTGCATAAAGAAACAACTGTAAGCGGTGATCAACGCTGGAATATTGCAGATGAAGTTGAACACGTGGCGATGCTCATGCCTGGTTGCGAAGATCGAAATTCTCGCGCGTGGCGATTTCTAGATGCAGACTCAGGGGAGGTCAGGATCACCGTCAATGCACGGCCAGACCGGTCGGCACATGTTCCTCCACAATGGGGAATCCCAGGACGCAAGCGCGACCTGGGCGCGGGAGCAATGGGCTCGCCGGTGATCAGATCGATGCCTGCGGCGTTTGTGTCCTTAGTGCGTGGTTGTCCATACGACACGACTGCATGCTGGAACAAAGACGCGGATCTAGATTGAATCCGCTGACCCGCCGAAAAACCTCATCAATGGCTTTGTTCCTGCGCCTGGATCGCCCTATTGAGGCCTTCGCGCGCCTGGACATTGTTGGGATCGCAGTTGAGGACCTCGCGAAAGAGGCGTATTGCTCCTGCATAGTCACCGCGCTCTCGACGGCTCTCCGCAAGATTGGCATATTTATTGATCTCGCCGGGCAGCGTGCATGGTTGCGACGGCGCGGTCGCCGTGGCTGACGATGTTTCTGCACCAGCCTGTACTGGCGCTGCCAGTATTTGCCTGCCGTTCTTCATGCGTGGAGAAGAAGCCTGCGGCGCCTTGTTTTTGGAAGTTGCATGAGCAGCTGCCGCAGGTGGACTATCCGGCGTCTGGCCTTGCGCATTTCTCGATACGGGTGAGAGAGGCGTAGTGTTCGTGGGCGCGGAGGAATGGATATGAAAGAGTCCAAATACTACTAGTGCGATAGCAGCAATAACAGCAACTGCAAGAATGCCGGGCCATAAGGCGGGCCGCGGACGGAGAACTGTCCGCAGCCGCTGTGCCATTCCTCGTTCGCGTTGAAGTTCATCCAGGACCGTCCCCACCGCGCCGGCGCCAATTGTCCCAGTAGTTGCATCCTTCAATTCTGTCGTTGCTGCTTCGGCAGGAACTGTGGATGGAAGTGCGGCGAGCGTAAATTGCGGCTCGCTCTGCAGGCGCTCCAGTTCGTCTTCCCCCGTCCACCGGTATTCATACACGCCGAAGCGCCCGGGAAACGACTTAAGGGGAAGCCCTTTGATAGCCGTAATCTGCTGCAGTAGGTCATGCGTAATGAGGACTTGAGCCGGCTTGGATATAGCCAGCAAGCTGATGAGATCGTGAGAAATCTGCTGTGTCTGACTCGTTATCTCCGGCGACAACCAAGCGGGTTTAGGAAGATTTTCATCCTCATCTGTTTTTTTTGTTACCGCCGGCGCAGGACAGCCACTGAAGTCGATCGCAATTGACAGAGCTACCGCGGCTGCGCTGGCATGGCCACGGAATCCTCGCATTCCGTGTTGAATCTGACGCGAAAGCACCAGGGCATCGGCTGGTTCTTTTAGGCCGGAGATGGCCAAAAGGTCGTCCGTGGCAAGAAACACCCCGCGCTTTGAGGCTGCGGCGTCTTCAATGAGCGCCAGCACGCCCGGACGCTGTCGCAGGGCGTTTGCAGAGTGGTGGTCTTTAGGTTCCGCTGAGGCGGGCGCCCACACCCGGAAGATCATGGCGATCTTCACCACTGAATCCGCTGCTGCGGACCCCGTAATGGAGCCGGCCAGCGTGCGAGGCGATTCGACTTTCATACTGTTTGTGCTTCGGGAGTTGAACTCTAATTTCCTGTTGCACGTCCTGTTCGAACTTGGTACAGTGAAGCGCATTATACCACGGACTTCTGTGGGCCTCTCCCATTGTGAGAAGCATCCGATCCGCGCACTTCTGAGGGCAATTTATGAGGACATCTGTTGCTCGGTCCGCCGGCCGGCTGCGCTGGCCGGCCGCGCTTTGCGTAATTCTGCTACCTCTGGTTCGCCTGTCGTTGCTCGCCAAGACCCCCGGGCTGACTGTCATCGAAATCTATTCAGCAAGCGGGCGCCAAGCCTATGAACAAATATCCGATTTCGTCCTGAACGGGAAAAATGAAGTATCTCTCTGCGGCAACGCTACCAGTTTTGATAAGAATGCGTATCACAAATTGTCCAAGGTTCAGTTGGCCGATGGAATGTCGCTGGAACGCGATTCGAAGGGCGAGCTGATCCTGACCCAGGCCGCCGGCTCGGCTTGTGTCGTTCCCGCAAATTTGAAGTTTGATAAGCCCGGTTCTTCCACTTCGGCAGATTTGGCTGCAAGGGCTGAGATTGTAGGCACGGTTTTGCCGGCCTCTGATCCTGTGGCGACGCAGATCGTCCCCCTCGACCCCGGTGTCAAGCTCGTCTTTGTGGCCGCGCCCGACCGGGAGTTGGCTGAGTACCTTCGTGCCGACAGGCAAGGTGATATTCCCGGCTGGCAGTTATATCTCAACAATTACACCGCGGGTGCTCACCTGCTCGCTGCCAGGAAAGCCTTGGCGGCGCTGTACATGGCCGTCGCAAACACAGATCGCCAGGCCTATGAGAACTCGAAATCTGGCGACGATCCAGATTACAACAAGCTGGCGGATGCGCGTCAGATGGTGAATCAGGCGCAGGCGCTGGCGCCGGACGATCCCGCGGCGATGCTTCTCGCTTCAAAGATTCACGATGAAGTGATCACTCTTAGCCGCATCTCTACTGAGAAGCTCAATCTTTACACTCAGGCATTAAATCAGCATACGGCCGGTTATGCGAACCTCATCGCGGCCGAAAAACTGGCAGGTGGGGCGGTGAGTGTCGAGCCGGCGACTACCGAAGGAGCCAGCGCGAAAAAACAAACCGCGGCAGCACGCGCCTCATTCGATAAGACACTGTACGATGCCGAAATGCAGATCGTTGCGCGCCATGCCGACCAGGCTGCGCAAATCATCGATCCGCTCCGTCCCTTTGCACAGGAAAACATCAAGATAGCGCACGATATCGATGCGATTGCCGCCTTGTATGTAGCCCATGCCAAGGATGTGGAAGAAGTCCCTGACTGGCCGGACGCTGTAAGCGACCTCGAGAAGGCTTCGGCAATGGTTCCCAGCCCCGAGACGACGGCGCTCTTGAAACAGGCCAGAGAGCAGGCCAAAATCTTTGCCGATAAATCCGCCGCAGCGGCCGCGATGCAGAAGAGCCAGGACGCGGAGAGCCGCGGGGATATCCTCGTCGCTTACGAAGTGCTCGATGATCTTCCCCAGGATCCGCGGGCGCTGGTGACAGAGAGACTCGATTCGCTGAAGGACCAGTACGTCCAGGCCGCCGAGCAGGCCGCCACCAGTCTTCAGAAGGCGCATGAACCGATCAACGGAATCAGCGATGAAATCGGCATCCAGACCGCCTACGGATATTTGCAACGCTGTTACCGGCTGACCAGCGATCCCGGGTTGCAGGATCGCATAGCCGTTCTCGGCGGGGATCTAAGCAGCTATTACTTGCAACAGGGCAAGCGGTATGTCGAAAAGCCGGACGGAACCGGAGTCAACGTGGGCTGGGCGTATCTATCCGAAGCGCTCCAGTACAAGTCTCCGGATAACTTGGGCGCGATCCACGATGAGATGACCACAGCTCGCGCTTCGCATCTGCTCAAGTCACGGCTCTCGGTCATGGTGGTTTTCCGTGACCAGACCTCTCGGCGCGATGCTGGGAATTTCCCCGCTCAGCTTACCGACGCTTTGGCCACCGGCCTGGAATCATCCGGTCTGGATGTCAAGGTGATCCGCCAGCAGGATGCTCCTCCAGTTCCGCCAAATTTCCAGCTCGTCGGAGACGTTTTGCAACACGAGATGCTGAAGTCACAGGACAACATTCCTAAACAGTCGATGTACCGATTTGGGCAGCAGGAGATTCCAAACGAGGCTTGGGCTGAGGCCAGTCGCGATTACGAGCACGCCACCAATCAACTGGAATCGGCGCGCAGCGTGTTACAGGGTGCGCAGGCGCGCGGCAAGAAAAACGAAATCAAGGATGCTCAGAAAGTGGTCGACGATGATCAGAAGGCGGTTGAGGACTTGCATGAAAAGCTCGACATGATTCCCAAAACCAAACTGCAGGATGAGGAGCGTCCGTATACCTACACGCAGGTCGTTTACCATTTGCGCATCGCTCTTGACGTGCAATTTCACATTCTCGACAGCGTTGGCGCGGAAGTGGTGGATCGTACTAGCGTGACGAGAGAGACGCCTCGGGAATACTCCACCCTGGAAAATGTGAAACCGGAGGATACCCAGGGCATACAAAATGTCGGAGTTATTCCCAACGACAATGACTACTTTGAAGAAGACGAAAACAAGACACGCGACGAGCTGATCGAGAAAGCCAAGGCCACAGCCGCGCAATTACCCCAGCTTGTACTCAGCCGGGCCGATCGCAGGGCCGCCGACGGCGACAATGATGGAGCCGCCGAGCTTTACCTTCTCTACCTTAACGCCACGCCCGCGGCTGACACGCCAGAGCGAGCGAAGGCCAGAACTTTCCTCGCAGCTCAGTTCAATTTCAAGGATATGGGTGGGGACAGACCCTCGGAATAAGAGCGCCGGCAGCATTAGAAATCAACCGGCGGCCGGGAGCGGATAGGTGAGCCGTGGAAAAGCCAACACCAGGGCGCATCGGAAAGTACGAGATTGTCGGCGTGCTCGGACAAGGGGGCATGGGTGTTGTCTATCGCGCCCGTGATCCGCGTATCGGCCGCGATGTAGCCATTAAAACCCTCACCGAAGGCTTTTCAGGCGAATCCGAAATGCTGCAACGCTTCTATCAGGAGGCGGGGCACACGGGAAATCTGCTTCATCCGAATATTGTCATAGTCTACGATTTCGGCAACGAAGACGGTTTGCCCTATATCGTGATGGAATACCTTGATGGTCAGCCGTTGGACAAGATTATTCGCGACAAGGAGTCCCTGCACCTTAGCCAGAGATTGGATATCATCGAGCAGGTTTGCGCGGCGTTGGCATATGCGCACCACCAGGGAATGATTCATCGCGACGTTAAGCCGGCCAACGTTATCGTGCTGCGCGACGGTACGGTGAAACTGCTCGACTTTGGCATCGCCCGCAAAGGCCAGCAGCCTGCGGACAAGAACCTCACCCGTACAGGAACGCTGGTTGGTACGCCGGCCTACATGGCGCCCGAGCGCCTTCGTGGCGATCCGTTCGACGGCCGTTCCGATATTTTTTCGGCCGGCGTGGTCTTGTACCAGCTCATCACCGGAGTGCTGCCCTTCGACGCGGATTATCCGGCGATTCTTCAACAGATCCTCCAAGATAATCCGCTGCCTATCGGGAATTATCTGTCTTCATACCCGCCGCAACTCGATGAGATCATCGCTCGCGCGCTCGCCAAGGAACCGATGGAGCGTTATGGCGACGCCAGTGAGATGGCCGCGGATTTGAATGCTGTGGGCGCGCAACTCAAGGCGCAGCGAATTACCGATCTGGTGGCGGAG
>JASIJW010000587.1:0-5065 GCA_030050035.1 Acidobacteriaceae bacterium
CAAACCGGTGCGCGCAAGGGTCACCGTGGAAGTTCCCTTCCGAGCGCATTGATAGAGCGGTTCCGGCGGTTCTGAAAACGTGAAATAGTGGTTCCCACCCGAGCGGCAAAAACAAAGACGCCGCGAGGGTGGGGCACCCGAGATTTCTCATCGGCGAAGGAAAGCAACTGCAGATCCTTCGCTTCGCTCAGGATGACAGGGCCGCGGAGAGAGCTGCTCCCGCCCTTTCGCAAAGAGCGCGAAAGGACGGGGCACGGGAGTGCGGTGGCTGCTTACGCGTGCACGGCTTCTGCTGCGTGCGCGTACTCCTTCTCAACCTGAGTGAGTGCGTCTTCGAGGATGTCGAGGGCCACGGTGGCTTCCTGTTCGGTGACGACGAGCGGAGGCGAGAGGCGCAGCGAGGTTGCGCCGCAGCCAAGGATCATGAGGCCGCGCTCGAAGGCGAGGGTTTCCACGCGATCGCGCAACTCGGCGGCGGGCTCGCGCGTGGCCTTATCCTTCACCAGCTCGACGCCGATCATCAGGCCGCGGCCGCGGACGTCGCCGACGAGCGGATGCGTTTTGACCCAGCCGCGCAGGCGCTCGAGCATCACTTCGCCCACGCGGGCTGCGTTGCCCATCGCCTCGCGCTCGATGATATCCATGGTCGCAAGGGCCGCGGCGATGGAGACGGGATTGCCGCCGAAGGTCGAAGCATGCGAACCGGGCACCCAGTCCATGATCTCGGCACGCGTCATGCAAACGCCGAGCGGCATGCCGCTGGCAATACCCTTGGCGAGACAGACAATGTCCGGCTGCACGCGGGAGTGCTCAATGGCCCACCACTTGCCGGTGCGACCCACACCACTCTGGACTTCGTCGGCGACCAGCAAAATGCCATGACGGTCGCAGAGGGCGCGCAGCTCGCGCAGAAACTTGTCGGGAGCCACGACGTAGCCGCCCTCGCCTTGGATGGGCTCGATGAAGATGGCGGCGACTTCTTCCGGCGGCAGGATGGTCTTGAACAGTCGCTCTTCGATGTAGCGCGCGCAGCCCAGTTCGAAGGCTTCCTGCTCGGCAGGGCCGCCCGTGCAGCCGCGATAGGTATAAGGGAACGGCACGTGCGTGACGCCGGGAACAAGCGGCGCGAAACGGCGCTTCTGCTGCGGCTTGGAACCGGTGAGCGAGAGTGCGCCCATGGTGCGTCCGTGAAAACCGCCGAAGAACGAGATGACCTGCTGGCGGCCGGTGTGGTAGCGGGCAATTTTCAGCGCGCATTCGATGGCTTCGGCGCCCGAGTTGCCGTAGAAGAAGCGGTGCGGGCCGGGCATGGGCGCGACCGCCGAGAGCCGGTCGGCAAGATCCGTGAGACCCTCGTTGTAAAAATCCGTGCCGGAAATGTGGATGAGCTCAGCGGCCTGCTTCTGGATGGCGGCAACTACTTCAGGATGGCAATGGCCGGTGGATACCACGGCGATGCCGGCGGCGAAGTCAAGGAACTCGTTGCCGTCCACATCTTCAATGCGCACGCCGCGGCCGCGCTTGGCCACGAGAGGATACGAGCGCGTGTAGCTGGGGCTGATGAGCCGGTCATCGGCGGCGACGGCGGCTTTAGCTTTGGGGCCCGGTAAAGAAGTAACAAGACGGGGGCCATACTGCGCGTACAACTCTTTGTCCTTAGCTTGCAGATTCTTGTGCTCCATGTGCGCGCCTCCTCCTCGATTGAGGGCATTTCGGTTGTGGAGCTTCGTACCCGGCGCGCGTATACAGCGGGCACGGGCGCGAGACTGCCGAGCTTTCGATCCTGGTGGATCGTGAACGGAACGAGACCCTGAAATTGGATTGGATTGCGGAGTCCCGTTCCAGCGCCCGTTGGGGCGCGAAACGCGGGCGAGGATCTTCGGCGGACCCGTTGCTAATCGCCGCCGAAGAGGCTAGGTCGCGTGCGGATGGGCAGCACGCGCAGGTGCCGCCGCGGGCAGATACCGCGCTCACGCGTCCGCGACCAGCGCCTGGTGGCCGGTGCGGGCAGCAATCCTCTGGCAATACGGCTCTGCATGGGCTTCCGCTGCTTCGAGGATAGCACGGAGAACGGGTGTTAGCGCGCTTCGCGGGCGTTAGCGGCGCTAGAAATCCCAGCCCGCTAACGCCGCTGACCCAGCTAGCGCCGCTGGTTCACGGATTCTTCACGAAGACATCCTTCGGCACGAGGGCAGCGGCGTTCAGCCCATCCAGCGTTACTGTGGAATGTTCGAAGGCCTCGAGTCCGGCGGCGTCGGCGGCCTGCGCCAGCCAGCACACCGCGCCTTTTTCGAGCACCGTGCAGGCGATTTCTATCGTGTACTGAGGTGCTGTTTTGCCTTTGGGCGTCGCTTTTGCGCGTTCGATCCACATCTTGTGGCCGGCCAGCTTGTATGAGGTTGTGATCGGCTGGATCATGTCGAGCGTCCGCTTTAGCCCCTCGGCCGCGCCTTCGCCAAACCCAGGCAGGTCGTTGTACCCCATGGTCTGGCCGAAGCACTCGAACGGCAGCGCCACGATAACGATGACGCTGGCGGGCTTGCCACGCTGCGCCGTCAGCGGAACATCCACGCAGGCGATGCCCTTGCGCGCTTCTGCCTCGGGCGTCTTCTGTGCTTCCTTCTGTTGCTTCGCGGCCTCTGTGGGCGTTGCGGTCACGACGGTCCACTCACCCGAAAGCGAATAGCTGAAGCCGATGTCGTTGTTCTCGACATGCACGGGCTCGTTAATGGATGGCTGTACGGATTGCGCGGCCAATTGCGGCGGCGCGATGGCCTTGGCGGGGACAAAGCGGCCAAAGAGGATAAAGACTGTGATTGTCGCGAGCCATTTAGCCTTCACGCCGGTTATTGAGCCTCGATGCCTTAACGGAGCAGCAATGCCCAGATTGCCGCACCCACGCCACCTACCGCAAACGCCAGGCCCAGATACCAGTAGGCGCGGCCGCGGGTGAGCAGAGTGACAGAGGTCACTACGAGGCCGATTTCCAGCAGCGCTTCAGACAGGTCGAAGCGGCCTGCTCGCCGCTCGGCGCTGTCGACCTTCGTTTCGAGCGTCTCGGCCTCTTGCTGCTCCTCTTTGAGTTCGCTGGTCCACTTGGCCTGGTGGTCTGCGTAGGATTTGCGGATCTTGTCGGCTGCCGCCGGGTTGGATACCGAAACCGCTCCCAGCAGGTCAGAGATGAGTTCCGTATCGTTGGCGCGGATCTTATGAGCCTGGTAGAAGTTCCACTGGTCGGTGGCTTTGTTCTGCGTGAGCACCGCCTCAGTGTGCGTGCGATGGCCGAGGACGGTTGTGATCGCGACCAGTACGGCGAGCACGCTCATAGTGAACGCTACCGGCCGCATCGCCGGCTCATGCGATCCGTGCTCAGCGTGCTCCTGCAGTTCTTGTGCTTCGTTGGCTTCCATAGGCTTACCGCCTGATCTCCGATTTGCGTTCTACTTCCGCTTCCAGCGCACGCCGTCCTTCGAGTCTTCAATCGCCACGCCCTTGGCCGTGAGTTCGTTGCGGATGGCATCGGCGCGGGCAAAATCGCGTCGCTTCTTGGCTTCAGTCCGCTCGGCCACCAGAGCCTCGATCTGGGCGTCACTCAACGCCAGGCGCTCGCGCAGCTCGGGCGCTACCTCGCCCATGCGGCCGGCCGGCCCTGCCCAGTCCAGCGCACGGCGCGTGGGCTCGGCATCGTCGTCGCGCAGCACGTCGAAAACCGCGTCAAACTTCGCGAGAACGCCCAGAATCGCATCGCGGTCGCCGGCTGCGAGCTGGCCCTGATCCATGGCGGTGTTCGCCAGCCGCACAAGGTCGAAGATGGGCGCGCGCGCCTCGGCTGTGTTCAGGTCGTTGGCCAGCGCTTCCATGTATTCAGCTTCGGCCTTGCGCGCGGCCTCCTGCAGAGCCGGGTTTTCGCCCGCTGCGAAATTGCCGGTCTTCAAGCGCTCGTGAAACGTGCGCAGCCGGTCGATGGCGCTGGTCGCCTCCGCGAGGCCATGCAGCGTGAAGTTGAGCTGATGGCGGTACGGAACCGAGATCAGCGCCAGGCGGATGGCCGAGGCTTTGTGGCCTTTGAGCAGCAGGTCGCGCAGCGTGAAGAAATTCCCCTCGCTCTTGGACATCTTGCGGCCCTCCACCAGCAGGAACCGCACGTGCATCCAGTGGCGCGCGAACTGCTTGTGCGTGGCCGTTTCGCTCTGCGCAATTTCGTTCTCGTGGTGCGGGAACATCAGGTCCTCGCCGCCGGCGTGCAGGTCGAAGCTCTCGCCCAAGTAGGTCATGGCCATCGCCGAGCACTCAATGTGCCAGCCGGGCCGTCCGCGGCCGATCAGCGTCTCCCAGGAGGTTTCGCCGGGCTTGGCCGCCTTCCACAGCGCGAAGTCGCGGGCCGAGTCCTTCTCGTACTCGTCCACATCGACGCGCGCGCCATCCTCCATGCCGCTCAGGTCCTTCTTGCTCAGCTTGCCGTAGGCGGGAAAGGCCGCCAGCCGGAAGTACCACGAGCCGTCCTCGGCTTTGTACGCCGCTCCTTTTTTCTCGAGTCTTTCGATGAGCTCCACCATTTTGGCAATGTGCTCGGTGGCCCGTGCGATCTGCTCCGGCCGCTCCACGCGAAGGAAATCGAGATCTTCGAAAAAAGCCTGCTCGAACTTGGCCGTGTACTTGCCGATAGGCAGCCCCGCTTCCGCCGCGTTACGGATAATCTTGTCGTCCACGTCCGTCACGTTCATGACGTGCCTGACCTCGATTCCCGTGAGGCGCAGGAACCGGCGCAGAACATCAACCGCCAGAAAAGTCCGGAAGTTGCCGATGTGCCCGTAGTCGTAGACCGTGGGCCCGCAGGCGTACATCCGCAGCGCGATGCCGTCGGCAGGCGCAAGCGGGTCCAGTTGTCCCGAGAGGGTATTGAAGAGGCGGAGGGTCATCGTTCGCGGGGTCGTGTCCGGAGGCGCGGTATCGGCTGTAGCCGGCCTATTTGATTGTAGCAGCGGCTAGATTCGCAGCTCCCGCCGCGCCGTCTCTGCTGTCCGCTCGAGGTCCGAAGTGGTCAGCACGCGGATCTGGTGCTCTT
>JASIJW010000588.1:0-3518 GCA_030050035.1 Acidobacteriaceae bacterium
AATGACCAGTATCCAGTGGAGGCCATCTTGACTGCGCCACCTCAAGAAAAAGTTGGGGAATGGCAACAGGTCACCTGGCACGCCCGATCCGCAGGGCAGGAAATTGGTTCGGTCACCATCAAGGTCTACCTAGAGGGACATCCCGGTATGCCCCAATAGCTGTGGTTATCGGGCGGACAGAAATCGCATAGTGTCCCATCCGCCAGCATGTCGTCAGAGGGCGCGATTGCAATAGCTTCGTTAGCGGATCCAAAGTCCCACTTTTCTCGGGAGGTCATCTCCTAAGGAGGTCATCGAATGTCCAGGAAAAAGCTCGGTCTCATTTGTGCGCTCTCGCTCGCCCTTGCGTTGATTCCACAAGCCTTCGGGCAGGCTGTCACAGCAACAGTTGTAGGCCAGGTGAACGATGCTACGGGCAGTGTCATCCCAGGAGCAAAAGTCACGCTCACCAATCAGCAAACGGGCGTCGCAACTGTATCTACCACGAACGAGAGCGGCAACTACGAGTTTTCGTTTGTGCCGCCTGGCATCTATACCGTCTCGATCGCGCATGCCAATTTCAAGGAGTCGATCAAACGGAACGTGGATGTGGTAGTGAATACGACCGTCCGTGTCGATGCGACATTGACGGTTGGCTCGGTGGCCCAAAGCGTAACGGTCAACAGTGAAGCGCCGGTGCTGGAGACAGACCGCGCGGATGTTAACGGACAGATCACGCCTGAGCAAACAGCCGAACTGCCGGTTGGCAATGACCGCAACTTCCAAAGCCTCGAGACTCTTATTCCGGGCGTAGCCCCGGGCCTCTACGATCACTCGTCCTTCTTTGACGCCCAGAATGCGCAGAACTTCTCAGTAAATGGCCAATCAGAGTTGACCAACAACGTGCAGCTCGAGGGCATTGACGACAACGAGCGCTCCGGCGAGATACAGGGCGTCTATATTCCGCCCGCTGCTGCAATCCAAACAGTTGACGTGGAGACAAACAATTATGCGCCGGAATTTGGAAGAGCGAACGGTGCTATAACGAACGTGATCTTGAAATCGGGAACGAATCAATTTCATGGCTCGGCGTACGAGTTTAATTCAATTGCAGCGACATCAGCACGCTCCTATTTCAACACTGCGGGCGAACTGCCCGGTTTCACCAATAATTATTTCGGCGGCACGATCGGCGGACCAGTCCGTAAGAACCGCACTTTCTTCTTCGCGGATGCTCTTCGCTACACCAACCATTCGGAGCTATATAGTCTATTTACCGTACCGACTGCTGCGTTTCGGACAGGCAACCTCAACGCTAGCCCCACGCCTATCTATGATCCGAACACTGGTAATTCAAACGGAACTGGCCGGCAGCAGTTCGTGACAAACGGCGTCGCAAATGTAATTCCGAGCGGCCGGATTGACTCGATCTCGACTGCCCTTATCGCACTGCTCCCGCTTCCAAACATCCCGAACTCCGGCTTAACTAACAATTATCAGGCAAACTTAGGATTCTCAGTCGATACGGATCAGTTTGACGGAAAAATAGACGAAAGCATTAACAAGAATGACCATTTAGTGCTTCGATACAGCTTCGAAAAGAATACGACGATCCAGCAGCCTGCTTTCGGTCTGGCTGGTGGCCCGGGCGGCTCATCCGCCGGTTTTCAAGGGACCGGGATAAACACGGTATTTTCTACGGCCGCCGAATATACTCACGTCTTTTCCAACAGCCTCGTCATGGAAGCACGTGCTGGTGTGGATCACTATTACAATACTGCGGAGCCCTCAGACTACGGTTCTGATTCTTCCACGGCTATTGGCATTCCCGGGATCAACACGTCTCCGTTCAATAGCGGCATGACGACTATCCAGATTACGGGATATTCGACGCCGCTTATTGGATATAACAACGGTCTTCCTTGGCAACGAGGAGAGACTAACATCGATGCGGTCAATAACTGGACGAAAATTGTAAAGAACCACACATTCAAATTCGGCTGGGAGATAAGACGCGTCCGAGATGATCTTCTTCAAGGGCAAAATCCTAACCCTCGCGGCGTATACCAATATGATGACGGCGAGACCGCATTGAACAGCCCGTCGGCCCCTGCTTCGGGGTTCGCGAATGCGTGGGCTGCGTTTCTGCTCGATGTTCCCTACTCCGCCGGACTCGCTGCCATGGTCAACGATTTAGCCTTCAGGCAATCGCTCTACTTTGGGTTCGCTCAGGATACCTTCCAACTGAGTCATAAGTTGACACTGACGTATGGCGTGCGATACGAGGTGTATCAGCCATACAAGCCCAAGAAGAAGGGTGGCTACTCTCAATATGCCCCGTCCACGAATGATCTGGAAGTTGCTGGCTACGGCAACGTGCCCATGGATCTTGGGATGCCCTGGAATGACAGAGACTTCGCACCGCGGTTAGGGATTGCATTCCGGCCTACTCAGAGTACCGTGCTGCGCGGCGGGTTTGGCATCAGTTACGATCCGTGGCAAGGGGTATCATATGCCCATAATTACCCAGAGTCCACGAGTATTGATTATGCTGCGCTCAATTCGTATGCGCCTGCGTTGAATAGCTCCGGGCAACCAGTGACCCTCAGCCAAGGATTTCCACCGCAGGCGCCCCTTGTGATTCCACAGAACGGCATTATCACAAACGCTCCGATCAGCTCAACGTATGACGTTATGAACACACAATATAAGGATCCATACGTCATGTCCTATAGCCTTACGCTTGAGCGGGTGTTTCGAGGAGGGTGGACGGCAAGTGTGGCATACGTTGGCAACGAGGGTCGTCATGTTCCTGCGAGCCTCAACCTAAATGCCGGAATGGTGCTGGGCGCAGGAGCAGCGGGGCAGCCCGAGTATGCCACCTTCGGCCGCACAGCGAGCACTCCATTACTCCTTGTCGGAGAAAATTCTGACTACAACGCGCTTCAAGCACGACTCACGCACCAGTTCACGAATGGCCTGTTGTGGACATCTGCCTATACCTGGCAGAAGGCGATGGGCTTTACCTCGAACGATGTCAGCGGACCTTCAGCGTTCAATTTTGCTATCGATTTCCATAGAAATTACTCTGTATTGACCTATACTGCGCCGCAGACATATTCGCAGAGCGTCTTATATGCTCTGCCATTTGGCGACCATGAAAGCTTCCTTTCGAACTCTGACCCTGTCGTTAGATCCATCGTAAGCGGATGGAAATTGTCCGATGTACTGGTTATGGGAGTGGGCTATCCGCTCGGGTTTACTGCAAGCGCTGCGGGAATCAATGCTTCGGGCAATATTCAGGTTCCCAACGAAATTGCTCCTTTTAAGAAGCTCAAGGGCATAGGTCCAACCAACCTGTGGTTCGACACGACTTCCTTCGCGCAGCCGTCGGGCGCCGTATTTGGCAATATGGGGCAGGAAGTCTATTCGGGTCCTGGTCAGGTTACCAACAACACATCTTTGCTCCGTAGTTTTCCCGTCCACGAGTCTGCATTTTTAGAGTTTCGGATGGACGCATTTAATTCGCTAAATCATCC
>JASIJW010000072.1:0-18495 GCA_030050035.1 Acidobacteriaceae bacterium
CTTGTTGGCAGGAGCCAGTAAGGGGAACAGCGCGATCTTACATACGGGATTCGACGCCAAGCCTGGCAGTCTCGAACTCGCCTGTTTGCGGGAGGGGTACCGACTCTACCGCGAGATCCATCATCGCTTCAATCTCCCGCTCATTGAGACCGGCGCAATCGTCGCTGCATGGACCGACGAGCAGAAGGCCCGACTCCCTGACATTGTCGCTCGGGCGCATGCGAACGGTGTCACAGATGTGGTAGAACATGACGCTGCCTGGGTGCGCGATCGAGAGCCGAACCTTGCGCAGGACGTGAAAGGCGGAGTATTCGTTCCGGGTGAATCCGTCATCGATCCTTGGTCAGCCCCCTACGCCTACGCATTGCAAGCTGTAACTAATGGCGGCACCGTCCGTCGCGGGGCCACCGTAGCAGATGGGAAACAACAACAGAACAACCATTGGGTGCTCAATCTGTCAGACGGGACGGAGTTGAGGGCCGGTACAGTTATCAATTGCGCAGGACTGTATGGCGATATCGTGGAGAGCATTGTCCGCAAGCCACCTTTTACAATCAAGCCTCGCAAGGGACAGTTTGTCGTCTATGACAAGCCGGCGAGCAAGCTCGTGAACGCAATCATTCTTCCGGTGCCCACGGAGCGCACGAAGGGCGTAGTGGTGACGCGAACGGCATTTGGCAATCTGCTCGTCGGACCGACCGCCGAAGACCAGGATGAACGTGACCGGGCATCTGTGGAGGAAGACACACTCCGGATGCTCCACGAGAAAGGGTCACGGATGATTCCAGCCCTCGTCGACGCTCCGATTACGATGTCCTACGCTGGGCTTCGACCAGCAACGGAGCACGCAGATTACCAGATTGAGTGCCTGCCGGAACGAAGATGGATCACAGTCGCCGGCATTCGCTCGACCGGACTTGCTGCTGCGCTCGGAATTGCAGCGCACGTAGGGCGACTGTATGGGAAAGCTTTTGGGTCCGTACCGCCTTCTAACAACATAGCCTGGCCAGTCGTCCCGAATATCTCCGAAGGGTTCCCTCGGCCTTATATGGAAGCTGGCCGGAGCGAGATCGTCTGCCACTGCGAGCTTGTGACCCGTCTCGAAATCGAAACCGCCCTGACGGGTCCGCTTCCGGCTGGCTCGATTGGCGGACTTCGGCGCCGGACCCGATGCATGATGGGCCAATGTGGTGGATTCTATTGCACACGCCGCATCATGGAAATCGTGAATGGGAGGATCCCCGAGTTAGTTGAGCCGAATGGGGTGCCATCACCGTCAGGCCAGGGGGGGCGATGATGCGGAGCGTCATCATCATTGGAGCAGGGCCGGCAGGACTAACAGCCGCGCGCCGACTGGCTGAGGCGGGACTATCAGACGTCCTGGTCTTGGAGCGCAATCCAGAAGCCGGCGGCTTGCCCCGATTTTGCGGACACATGGGTTGGGGCATCTTCGATTTTCATCGGATATGGACCGGTCCGAGATACGCGCGTGAGCTCGTATTAGCCGCCACATCGGCCGGTGCCGAAATTCGAACCAACGTGACTGTACTGCGTATTGCCCAAAGGGGGCAAGTTGAAATTTCGGGCCCGGACGGGCTCGAAACGTTGCGGGGTCGGGCGATCCTCTTGGCTACCGGGATAAGAGAAACGCCGCGAGGTCCTCGATTTGTTTCAGGTGCGCGGCCTTGGGGTGTGACGACAACCGGAGCGCTCCAAGAGATGGTGTACGCCGGCGGAATGCGGCCGTTTCGTAGTCCCGTCATAGTAGGTACAGAACTCATCTCCTTCTCAGCTCTCCTCACCTCGCGCCATGCCGGCATCCATCCGGTTGCGATGATAGAGGAAGGATCGCGCGTGATTGCGCGCCATCCAGCCGGCCTGGTCGCAAAGTACTTCTTTCATGTGCCGGTCTTGACCCGCACCCGGGTTGTCTCCGTCGAGGGCCAAGAGCGCGTGGAATCAGTCGTCATCGAACGCGGAGGCACCAGAGATCGGCTAGAGTGCGACGGAGTGGTCTTCACGGGCCGCTTCCAGCCAGAGTGCAATTTCGCCCGAGAAAGCGGCATCGTGATCGATGGCAGGACGGGCGGTCCCGCCATTGACAATTTCTACAGGTGCTCACAGCCCGAGGTATTTGCGGCAGGCAACATCCTACGGCCTGTTGAACATTCGGGTTTCGCAGCCAATGAAGGAGGAGCGGCAGCTGCTTCCATAATCCGCGCACTGAACGGTCATCTCCCGTCGCCCGATCTCGCGGTCTCTGTAGAAGCAGGCGAAGGAATTCGCTACGTTGTCCCCCAGCGTGCACTGCCGGGCGCAGGGCAGATCCATCTCCATGCACGCGCTGAGAGGGCCACGAGCGGGCACCTCTGTTTGCGATTAGGTCAGAACACGATGAGCAATCGGCGCTTGCGCGTGTTGCCGGAACAACGCATCACGACTACAGTTACCGACGATGTCCTCCAACCGTTTACGCAAGGGAGTGGGTATGAGGGCGGCGAAATGATTACACTCAGCCTCCAGAGTTCTGAGTTGACGCCGAATGTGCGCACGAATTTTGTGCGGGCGCGACCTGGAGTTGCCGATCCTAAAGTGGGGTCTCAATGAATGATGCAGCATATTGCGCTGCGCTCGACGATGGATGCGCGGACAAAGAAGGCTATCGATCACTTTGGCAGCTTTGATACTCTCGGCGCAATCGCGCCAGAGTCTAAGTGCAGTCCAATTGGATTGTTGTGAATTGGTGGAGATGAGCGGACGCGAATCAAGAAATCAGGTTCATCCACCGGAGTGCGAATGGCAACGCTTAAAGTTTGGCTCGGGTTGTTATTTTCAGTTTTTTGCTCCTGATTCCGGCATGTCTTGGTGAACTCGCGGGTATTCGGAGATTCCATTGCTCTTGAAGCGACGCCGATATTCGGCAGGCGTCAGGCCGACCACCTTGCGAAATACGGCGCCGAAGTAGCTTTGGTCACAGAAGCCAACTTCCTGACAGATGTTTTTCATTGAGTCATCGGAGTGCGTCAACATAACCTGCGCTCTCTCTATGCGGTAATGGTTTAAGTATTTCAGAAACGACAGTCCTGTCACGTCCTTGAAGACACTCATGAAGTGCGACTCACTCATCCCGCAAATCCTGGCTGCCTGTTTGATTTGAATTGGGGCCCCGCAATTCTTCTCCAGAAAGCGAAACAGAGGACGAATGCGATCAAGAGCTCTTTCCTGCCGGTGGAATACTTCTACTGTCCCGGCGTAGGATTCGTAATAACTTACAAGGGAGGCCAAGATCATTTTCAGATACGTCTTTAACGAGAGTCGCGACTTTGGAGCGGCTGGACGTTCCGCGTGAATGCGCAGCATCATCTCGAGAACCTGCCGGGGAATTCCAGTTTCCGAAGGAACAACGTGCGGAAAGTTGGAGTCCTGCAAAAGGAAAGGCGTCAGGTACTCCATTCCGTCGTTTCCTCCTCCGCAGCGAATCATTTCCGGATCGAAGAACAGTGCAGCTATGGTCAACGGAGAAGAAGACCGCCGCTCGATGCGGTGGTACAAAGTGCTCCCAATGACGGCAAGGTCTCCAACGCCCATGGGCAACAACCGATCCTGAATATGACACAGGGCGGAACCCGAACAGAGATAGAGCACTTCAAAGTAGGAGTGCCGATTCATTCGCACCTTTTGCTGTCCGCTCTCATGGAGGAATAGAACGTCAAGTGGGCACGCCACATCAAAATTCCATGTGTGAACACCCTCGGCGTTAATTTGTGGTTCGACCAGGCAGAAATGGTCCTCGCAGGACTTCTTCGGAAACCGAACGCGACCTGTTCGTGTCAGGCCTCGGGCGGGCGAACGTTTACCGCGCGGCGTGTTGCAGCTAGTGGATGATAGGGAAGACTTCTTCTGTCTGGCCATTGCGAACTCCGTACAGGGAAGTATGCAGATTTACGGTCGCGTCGCTGTACTGAACCCAAAGCTCAATTTTCTGACCTACTTGAAGGGGAGGACGCGAATTAGCAACCACCTCTAAGAGACCGTGCTCGGCGTGGAGGGCCTTCAGAGTAATCCCGGATAGGTCCTTAACGGCTGAGAGACCACGCTCAGCGCTCAGTTCCTTCAGTCCGCAGTCGATTACAGCGTGCTCCGAACCCCGTGTACTGATAACTGAGGCGAGGACGGTAAGAGCGCGCCGGAATGGCGTTATCCGATCACGGTATTGGGTATCCATCAGGAGATATGAGCCGGCCTGGATCTCAGTAATCCCAGGATAACTGCCGCAGACGGAGTATGTGCCAGTCCCCCCTGTCGAGACGATGTCGACTGAAATACCGGCAGCATCCAGCATGGTTCCGGTTTGCACGAGTTCTCGGCAAACAGCACGAACCTTCTCATCTCTCTCGGGCCCAGGAGGCAAGGGCTGCAGATGTCCCTCGTAGCCCGTAATACCGCGGACTCTGAGCCCATTCTGCATCGCGAGCCTTCCAAGTTCGACGGCCTGTTCTCCGGGTTTGACCCCACACCTTCCGAGGCCGGAATCGATATCGATGACCACCTGGAGGGTCGCTCCATATTTGCGTTGGGCCCGAGCCAGATCAGAAACTTGTGCCGAATGATCGACGCCCACCAGTAGAGAGGAATGGCGAGACAAATCAGCATATCTCTCTGCTTTCCACTCACCCGTGATCTCATTGGCGATAAGTATGTTCTCAATGCCGTGCTCGACGAGGATCTCAGCCTCTCGAATGGTCGCGCAGGTCATGCCGATTGCTCCCATACGCATTTGCTTCCAAGCGAGCATCGGAGACTTATGGTTTTTGAAATGTGGTCTCAGCTTTGCAGCCTTGCCGGCGAAAAAATCTGCCATGAGGCGCAAGTTGAACTCCATAGTATCGAGATCAACAAGCAACGCCGGAGTTGGAATCTCCTGTATCTTCACTGCGGGCTCCTGATGCTACACCCGAAACCTCCAACGCCTGGATCTTAAGGAAGAACCTCACGGTACAGTCTGACCGAAAAGTCGTCAACGAGTTGCGGACGCACGTTGTCAAAGTAATCCGTGATATACGGCATGGCGCAGTGCGTGTCGAACACTTGCTGGCTCTTCCACTTTTCGATGAAAGTCACCCAACGAGGATCGTCTACGCGCTGATTCAGTTCGTAGCGCAAACAACCATCTTCCTGGTGAGTTGGCTTCATCAGTGAATGAAGCGCCGCGACAAGCTGATCGGTCTTTCCTTCGATCGCGTGGAACTCCGCAACACAAACAACCTGGGTCCTATCGATATTAGGCATGTACGCCAAGTCTCCTTTCATCCCTGAGCGAAAGATAGAGTTCGTAGGCCTGCGAAGGGGTTTCTCCGCCGTGAACCACAGCCCGGACAGCCTGGATCATCGCGACCGGGCTATCGCACTGGAATATGTTTCTGCCCATATCCATGCCGGCGGCTCCATCCTGAATCGCCCGGTGAGCCATTTCGAGTGCATCGGGCTCAGGCAGTTTCTTGCCACCCGCAATGACGAGCGGTACCGGGCATCCAGCTGAGACGCGCTCGAAATCCTTTTCGCAATAATAGGTCTTCACAAAATGCGCTCCCGTTTCGCCATCAGAGCCTGACTGAACCCTTGGAAGATGAGCGCGACGGATGTGGCGCCTGCGTCTGCGTGCCCGAGCGTTTTCTCCCCAAGGAATTTAGCTCGACCATGCCGAGCCACGAGCATCCTGGTCGCGTCGGCACCCTTCAGAGCGGCTGCCGCGGCAGATTCCAATAGAGTGGGCATTGGATCTCCCGCCTGCGCCGCTTCGCGAACGGCGTTCACTGCCGGCTCGAGAGCATCGATCATTGTCTTGTCTCCCACTCTCGCCCGGGTCTGTCTCAAGATCGAGTTCATGCCGGATGTGAAGATTTCGGCCAGAGCCGCACTATCCAGGTCGCTTTCACCTGCTCTTTCGCCCATACCCTTGAAAAAGATTCCGAGCAGCGCACTGGATGCGCCGCCATCGACGCTTAATACTTTTGAGCCGCAGCACTTGAGCAATGCTTCCGGGTTCCGCAATTCGGGATCGTTTACTACCGCTTCGAACTGCTCCGCGACCCTCAGCATCGTGGTCCCGTGATCCCCATCTCCGGCAACAGAGTCCAAACGGGAGAGATACTCGGCCTGACTGCGCAAGCATTGCGCAGCATTCAGGAGCATCTGCTTCAATTCGGACGTCGTGATTCTATCAGTCATGCTTTGGTAAAAAAAGGCGTCTTTGCTGGGGCATCCCAGAGCCGGACGAGTTCCTTGTCCATCCGAGCAATCAACATCTGAAAACCCGCCTGCTCCTGAGTTGTGATGAACTCGCCTATAGCGCTCCTTACGAGACGGATTCCCTTTTCTCGCAGTATCTGAGAGACTCGCCTAAATACGATGTACAACTCCATGAGCGTGGTCGCTCCTGAGCCGTTCAATAAGACCAAGAGTTCGTCACCTGCAGACGCACCGAGATCGCTGAGGAGCATGTCCAGCATGATCAAAGCGGTATCGTCCGCACTCTGCAATTTCATTCGTCCAGTGCCCGACTCGCCATGCTGGCCCATGCCGATTTCCATCTCGTCTTCGCCGAGCTCAAAGATCGGGTTTCCGGTCGACGGGTGAGTGGCAGTGCGGACCGCGACGGCAAGCGTACGCATTTTTTGTTGCATGCGCTCAGCAATCGCGCAGCACTGTTCCAAGCTGGCGCCTTCATCCGCAGCAGCACCTGCAACCTTATAAACCGGCAGGAACCCAACGAGACCACGGCGATCGTCTGGGTTCGGACCTCCCGAAATGTCTTCGTGGGTAAGAACCATCCGGACCTTGAGGTTCTCTTGGGCTGCGGATTCCATCGCAATGTTCGCCGAAAGCACGTCACCGGCATGATTCAGGACCACGAGCAGTGCTTCGGCGCCTCCGGCGCAAGCCATGCGCAGCGCATCCAGTACTTTGGGTGCTCCCGGGGCCGCGAAGATTTCGCCGGCCACGCTGTAGTCAAGCATGCCAGTTCCGACAAATCCGCTCAGTCCTGGCTCGTGACCGCTACCGCCCAATGTCACGACACGGACTTTTCCAGCTCCCTTTGGTTGAGCTCGCGCAACGATGCCTTGGCTGGCAAGTGCGATCTGATCCGGGAACGCCAATGCCATACCTTCGAGGAGTTCTGGGACGATACGGCGCGGTTCGTTGATGAATTTTTTCATTCGCATATGTCGCTCCACTAATCACTGCAACCTGCCAGGCTTGTCAGCGCCATGGGCTCACGAAAGCCGCGTGTGCGCATCGCCACAACCAAAAGGCCAATACAGAGCCAGATAGTGCCAGCGATTTTGGCTGGCGTATTCAGACTGACCCAAATAGTGGCGCAGAAGATGAACCCTGCGGTCGGAACCAGGAGATCCAGAAAGAACTTACGCTCGCCTGAGGTATTTCGAACCCAGAATTTCCAAACAACTGCGGCGTTGACTCCCATAAATCCCAGGAAGGCTCCGAAGTTCAGCAGCTCCGCTGTGAGTTCGTAGCTCATGAACTGGGCGCCCAGCAGCGCCAAAATGCCCGTGATCAGAATGCCGGCATCGGGTGTGTTACGGACCGGATGCAAACGGGCAAAAACTCTTTCAGGAACCACATGATCCCGTCCCATGCCAAGAAGAAGGCGGGCGGCGCCGACCTGAGAAGCTAGCCCAGCACCGATGTTCGCCAAGATGAGCATCACGGCAGTTGCCTTTAGAAGCGCAAGCCCACCAGCTTTTCCGGTCACGTCGATGAAGGCGGTTTCAATGTTTTGGTAAGTGTGGTAATCGGGCCAAACGAGGTGACCCAAATAGACGAGGAACCCACCAAAGACTCCCGTAAACACGCAAACAGAGACGGCAGCCAAAAGGACGCTTTTGCGAGGGTTTGCTACATCTTCAGCCAATGTAGTCACTGCGTCGAATCCAAGGTAGGTCAGCGCCGCGAATGAAGTGGCTGAAGCTACTGCACGGAAGTTGAATGTGCTCGGGTTGATGATTGCGGTTGGTACAAAGAGACCGGCCATGCCATCGCGGAGCACGATTGCACGCACCGCAGAAACGATGAACCAGCCGAGGACACTGAACATCAGCAGGAGAAGAACCTGGTTTGCGCGCGCTGTCGAGCGAATCCCGCGAATGTTCAGAACCGTAATTCCACCAGCGAAGAGCACGGTACAGACGACGTAAGGTAGCGCTGGCAGAGCCCGCTCCAGCGCGAGAGAACCATAAATAACGCAGAAGAGCGGGATAAGCAGATAATCGAGCAACATTGCCCAACCGGCAACGAATCCCGCATACGGATGGATGCCATGGCTCACATATGTGTAGGCTGAGCCGGCCGACGGATAAAGCGCAGCCATTCGTCCATAGCTTATGGCTGTCAAAACCATCGCAATCATCGCTGCGAAAATGGTTAGCACAACATGGCCGTGGGAGCGCACTTCTGCGAGCCCAAAAACGGTGGCAGAGGCGCACGGCGTTACCGCGATAATGCCGTAGACGACCAGGTCCCAAACGGACAGAACCCTGCGCAGCCGTGTTGGTCCACCACCTGGATCAGGTCCGGCTGCCGGTTGAGTCATCGGTCAAAGCCCACCCTTCTGCAACTCGAACTCAAGAGAAATTCGTTTAAGCTGAACGAACCTCAACTTCTGTTTACAAAAATCAGACTTCAGCTGTTTGACCGCCATCAACATAAAGCATCGATCCCGTCACGAACGACGCCTCGTCTGATGCGAGGAATAGTGCCGCCCTCGCAATCTCGTCCGGTTGTCCCAGTCTTCCCATCGGGAACGACACTGCAAATTCGGCGAGTTGGTCAGGTTTCAGTGCATTTCGGAGCATGGGTGTGTCAGTAGGTCCCGGACAGATTGCATTCACACGGATTCCGTGCCGAGCGTAATCAATCCCCATCGAGCGCGTCAGCAAGGTGACCCCGCCCTTCGAGCTGACATATGCTGCTGCTTGCGCACACGCGCCATGTGCGCCTGTCGTAGAAGCCACATTAATGATTGACCCGCTGTGTCTTTCTATCATGTGGGGTAGAACTGCTCTGCAAAACAAAAAAGTGCCGGTCAGGTTCACTCCAATAACACGGTTCCAGACTTCCTCTGGAGTCTCCAACACGGTTCCATATGTCAGAATTCCGGCTCCGTTGAACAAAATGTGCAACTCTCCGAAGCTTCTCAGGACTGATTCGACGGCAACCAGAATTTCTTCTGAATTTGAGACATCTACACGATAGAACTCTGCCCTCCCTCCTTCATTTCGAATCTGGGTCACCACTGCCGTCAAACCGTCCTGATCTCGGTCCACGGCAGCAACGGCTGCGCCTTCACGGGCGAACAGGACCGCCGTCGCACGCGCGATCCCAGAGGCAGCTCCGGTAACAATTGCAACGCGTCCTTGCAATTTCATACGGAAATGCCTCGTTTCCTGACTAAAACAGGTACGACCCGCAGAGTAGTTCAATTCTTTCGATGACCCGTTTGGCTGGCTATAAGAATTGCCCGAATCAGTGTTGAAATGCTCTGGCTTTTTGGACCGCGCTCCTTTGTCAAGGAGCAATTCCGTGATCTTCCAACAAAAAATCCTCTTGAATCTCAGAGACCAATTGCACTATGCATGAATACGATTTCCTCGATTCGCTGTTGCCGCCTATTGAAAGGAAAAGTCGATCGAGACTGTTAATGGCAAACAAATGAGACTTCAGGACAAAGTGGCGATCGTGACCGGTTCTGCCTTGGGCCTCGGACGAGCAGTTGCGGCGAGATTTGCTCGTGAAGGGGCGGCTGTTGTGGCAGCTGATATCAACGAGTCAGAAGGTGCGGCAGCAGTTGATCAACTTCAGCGCGACGGACTAAAGGCCGATTTTGTCCGGACTGATGTATCCGCAGAGCGCGAAGTCGTCAGGCTCATGAACACCACAATAGAAAAGTACGGGCGGATCGATGTTGTTTATAACAATGCTGCGGTGCTCTGCACTGATCGAGAGGCTTTCGTGCACGAAATCAGCCTGGAGACATGGGAGTATGTGCTGGCGGTGAACTTGCGCGGACCGTTTCTGTGTTCCAAATACGCAATTCCGTCGATGCTTAAGAATGGGGGCGGCTCCATCATCCACACCGGGTCACCGACCGGTATCATCGGCTGCGCCCCAAAACTCACCGCCTATAGCGTTAGTAAAGGTGGAATAGCTGGGCTGACGCGCGTGATGGCCGCGGCTTATGCACCGAACAATATTCGTGTGAACTCAATTGTTCCAGGCACGATGGACACCCCGATGAACCGCTACATCCTGAAAAACGAAGCCATACGCGAGGAATTTCGACAAGCGGTTCCGCTAAAAAGGCTCGGTAGGCCGGAGGACATCGAAGGAATCGCAGTGTTTCTTGCCTCGGATGAATCAGCCTATTGCACAGGCGGCACTTACATGTGCGATGGCGGACTGACTGCGGTCTGAGGCAATTCGTCACTCGGCGACGAAGGATCCGGCTGACCAGGCTCAATGAGAGCTTGCTGTTCTGCTTAGAACTTTTTCGCTGGCATAGCGGTTCGAACAGATCAGAAAATAGCTATTGGATTGAAATACGAGCCTGTGCCTCCCGGAAGTCTAAGTGGCGCAGCAACGACAAAGAACTCCCAGCGCTGTTCTTTCTCGCAAAGATACGAGACGTCCTCAAGTTGCAGGCTGTCTGCACAAATCATCCCCATTGCCGCGATTTGAAGAGTATGGATAGGGTATGCAACTCCTTCCACGTTACTGGGAACGGTCTCGCCGTCCCCATCCGGAAAGAAAGCCGCCACCTTTCGCTCGTGGAGCAGCGTTATAGCAGAAACGGCAAGGCCGGCCTTGCCTTCTCCGTCATAGCCGTTGTTCCAGGGCCCGAGTTCCAGGCGACGCCTATGGTGTCCTGTCCTGAATACAAGGATGTCCCCTTGGCGCAGGCGGACATCTTGAGCTCTTTCGCAATCCTCCAACTCTTCGCGAGTGACGGCCTCTCCCGGTTCGAGCCACTTCACACGCCGAAAACGCGGAATATCTATGAGCACGCCCCTGCCGACGATTCCGTGAGCATATGTCGTTATGTCCTGAAAATGAGGTCCGCGCGCCGTAATCGCTGAAGCTGGTTTGCCATTATAGAGCTGTCCTTTGTACGCCACATGGCAGAGTGCGTCAATGTGGGTGTGGCAATCGCCATGAATCTCTCCAGCTACAAAATCCAAGGCAAAACCAGGCTCTCCAAACGACGGGTCAACCTCGAATAGCTGTGACATGTAGTGTGCGACCGGTCGTGGGTTGTCTGGTCCTGCCACTTTATTGATTGGCACCGCCATCGAAACAGTTTTCCCTGAGCGTACGAGTGCAGCTGCTGCTCGCACGGACTCCGGGGTTATGTAATTCAGCGTTCCACCTTCATCCTCGCCGCCCCAGACGCCCCAGTTGCTGACTTTTTTGAAAAGTTCCTCAAACTCTTCTGTTGAGATCGCAGCAGGCAAAGTCTTCATAGAATCCTTTCGTCTTCCTTAGTTCAAAGTCCCGAGGGCACAATCAGCGAGCAACACTTCTTGTATTCGGTGTACGGGCAAATATTACATCGTGCAGCTAGTCTTCGAAGGCGGTCTGCACAAGAGAAATAGTTCAACAAAACTTTGGGGATTTCTTACAGATTCAATCGCAGTTTGTCGAGTATCGTGCACGGAAGTTTTATGGTCGAGCCCCAGGAGTTTTGATGGAGACCAAGGTAAGCGGCGGTCTTCATGCAGCAGCCTAGCGGGACCTTGCTGCCCTGGAAAAGACGTTCGTTAATGCGGGTGTCGCTTCAGCGGATCAGCTGGAACAGCTTGCTGAGGGTGAGGGTGGTCTCGGGCTATTCATTCGATCCCTAGTTGGCGTGGACTGCGCCGCAGCCAAGAAGGCGTTCTCCCGCTTCCTGAACAGCCGGACCCACACAGCAAACCAGCTTGACTTCGTGAACCCGGTGATCGATCCGGCCACACAGCTTTTTCCCGTTACACACGTGTCGATGATTCTGTAGCGGTACTGGATTCTGTAGCGGTCGCTGCCATCATGAAGAGTTGTTGGAAAGCCCGCGAATCATGCGGGAGAACCTTCTCAATTCTCAAACGTCAAGATCCCGCAAGGAATTGCCGTCGCGTCCTCCATAACACCAATGGCTGAAGACGTTCGACGCGACAAAGGTGCCTGAGGTCCGATCTTTCAGCTCTTTCGTAATAACTTGAAACTCACTGTTCGTGCATCTGCTTATGGGGCATAAAGACGCAATTTCCACAATCCACGCGGCTTTTTGCAAAAAATCTATTGACTTTCGTCCGATCGGCGGGTACGCTTCTCTGCCAAATTGGTCAGACCATCGTTTTTATTAGCTTATCAGTGGTCGCACCAATTTCTCAATCCAATACCACTTGCAGGTCCGCTAGGAGGAACACCAGCATGACCCAAAATGTGCTGTTCCGCGTCATCACTGCCCTCGGGTTTGTGACGGCGCTGTCGATAACCACCGCGCTTCCGGCGCAAACCGTCGCTACTGGCGACAGCCGTTCAGTTTCGCAACCCAGTACACCGACCGCATGCGAAACTTTGTCGGCCCAATTCACCTCGTCCGAAGTGGACGTCGAAGATCCGACCACCAGCGACGACACAACACGCATCCAGGACGCGCTCAACTCCTGTGAAGGCTCGGGCAAGGCAGTGGTTCTGGCCGCCTCCGGTTCAGACAATGCCTTCCTGAGCGGCAAGCTGACCATCGAGAGCGACGAAAGCCTGGTCGTCAATTCTGGCGTCACGCTCTACGGCAACAACAGCTATAACAGCGAGTCCGAGCTCATCGATGTTCCCAACAGCAACACGGGAATCTACGGGCCGGGCACGATTGACGGGCGCGCCAACGTGTACACATTCAGCGACACTCCGCGTCTGGTGCAGACCAGTAACGCCAGCAGCTTCATCGCCTACAACATCACCCTGCAGAACGCCGCGCACCCCAACCTCTACATCCAGGGCGGCAACGGCGCCACGGTGTGGAATGTGACCATCAACACTTCACCCAATCAAGCCAACGCCGATGGCATCGATATCGACAGCATCACGAACGTGACGGTGAACGATTCGAACATCACGGCGGGCGACGACGGCATCGCCGTCAAGACCAATGCCGCGGCCGCCTCGAACATCACGGTAGAGAACACGAACCTCTACGGTACGCACGGACTGTCGATCGGCAGCCAGACCTTCGACGGCGTGACGAATGTTCTCTTCAAGAACAACTATGTCTATGGCAAGACCTCCGGAGGAACGGCTTCGACCGATGCCAACGCCATCAACATCAAGACCGACGAGGATTGCGGCGGCCTGGTGAAACAAGTGACGTACGAAAACACATGCATCAGCTACGCCAAGCACCTGATCATCGTGAACGCTTACTACGGAAGCTGCAGCGGCACCTCAGGCACGCCAGAGTTCGAGGACATCATCGTCAACGGCGTGAAGTCAGAGAATTCTGTGTCCGGCGCATACGAGACTTTTGCCGGATACAGCTCGAGCTACCTGGCGCAGGTTTACCTGGGCAATATCGATCTCGACAGCAACACGCAGAGCGGTGACGAGTACACCGACGCTTACCTGGACAACGTAAACGGCCTCGATCCCTCGGGCACGGACGTGACCGACGGCAGTTGGAGTGCGAGCGGCAGCGTGCCGAGCTGCTCATTCAAGTTCTGATCCTTCAATTTTCATCCCCAGATCTTTAGGCCCTCGATTCTTGTTCCCCAGATCAATCCGAACGGCCCCCAATTGCGGGGGCCGTTCAGGAACATGCTTATGTGGGCAACCCGGTTGAGGGGCTGAAGAAGAAATTGGAATTGCGGGTAGTGGCGTCAATTGCCTGACAGCCACATTCCGGTTCCTGAATGAGGCTCGCTTCGCCGTCATCAGCCGGATGTAATTCTCTGAGAATGTCGATGGCTCGCATCAAGATAATTACGGTAACCGGCAACCATATTACTGATTCACTTTTTCAAAAGTTACTCGCCATCTAAATGGTAACTATGTATTTGAAAAAAACACCTCATCGATTGCCTTCAACGTACCAGGCATCCCAGCCATCTGGACAAATCATGGTTACGAAAGCCTCTGCTAAAACCCTCAATTTCCAACAGATGATTCTGAGAATCGACGAGAACCGTGCCGGCTCTAACTACTCGGCTATTAGTAACCAACTTATGCTATTCGGTGCACCCTACCACGATCGTTGTATTGGTCTTACACCTTGCTTATCCGTAAGTTAGCAGCGTACCCTAATCACATACCAACGCTTCAATTGGTCACCTGACAAAGAAGCGGGCGCTTTCCCCGAGCGCACTCCCGCTTTCGTTAACTTGAGGTGTGTTTCCGGATGGGCTTTTTAAGGGCGTGCGTGCTCTTCGCTCAACCGGGATTTCGAGCAATTCGTATTCCCAGTTGAGTTGAATGGGGGCCGTCCGTAGTTGAGTAGAGAAAACAAACTTCGGACAGGAGATGATTTTGGTGCCCTGAAGGCCGGGCGCCGGCAGTATTTTTCGCCAGTAATGACTCTGCGTTTTTCATTTCGTAACGCACTCGTCTGCCTCTTAGTGTTGCTGGGCTCGCTTTCGCTTGTTGATGCCCAAACCACAGCCAGCAGCTCACTGGTCATTTCAATGACGGTGCAATCCAGCATCAGCCTGGAATTTGTAAACAGCTCGAACAGCGGCGAGGGATATTGCCAGGTAACCGGTGCAGGAACAAGCACCGCGTCACTGAACCTGGGCATTGCCTCGATCTCGGGCGATAACGAGAGCTGCGTGATCTTCTCCAGCACCAGTTCCCAGTACTCGATCTCCAACTGGACGTACCTGGAGGTAACGGAATCGAACTCGAGCAGCAGCAGCTACACGCTGACTGCTTCGCTGGGCAGTGCGCCGCCGACGGGGGTCGCATGGCAGATCGCGGCAATGCCGAGTGCGCTAACAACAAGCACACAAACGGTCACAGCCTCCGAGGCCTACGCCACGCAATACGGCATGTATCTGGAAGTGACGGTGCAGAAGACGGCCGCGTCCGGCAGCCTGAACGAAGCAATCAACTTTACGGCGACGGCAAACTAATGAGAGCCTGCAAACTTCGACAACTCGGAATAGTGGCCGCGATTCTGGCGACTGGCACATGCGCGTCTCTGGCGGCGCAGAGCTCGAGCGGGACGCTGAATGTGGTGCTGCAAAATGGCAGCGGCCTGCAGATGGTGCTGAACTCGGACTCCTCCGGCGTAACGCTGGGAAATGCGGGCACGTCGTCGGCAACGCTGGGCTTTGGAACGGTCGGGGCATATGGCACGCTGGCCACGAACGTGACGCGAACAAACCAGACGAACACCTTCACGGTCTCCACCTTTTTCGACGTCGATGTCGCGGAAAGCGGATTGTCAAGCACGAGCTATACGCTGGCGGCCACGCTCTCAAGCACGGCGCCGACCGGCCTGACGGTGCAGATCGACTCTGTGACGCTGAGCACCACCAGCGCAACCATTTCAACCTCGGGATCATACGGCACAAATGTCCGGCACACGCTGAGTGTCGTGGTCTCCACTGCTGCTTCCGGATCGGGAGGACCAACGACCGGGACGCAGTTATCCTCCACTATCAACCTGGTGGCCACATCCAACTGACAGGGCCACGCGCAAGGAAATCATCATGCATATGGAATGGAAGTCCTTCTCCCGGCGCCTGCTCGTTGCAGCCGCGGGATTGCTGCTGTTGCCGGCGGGGCATGAGGCCATGGCTGCGAGTCTGGGCAACGCCAACCTGACGGTGACAGCGTCCGTCACCAGCTATGTCAGCATCGCCTTCAGCGGAACGAACGTTTCGTCGGGAACTGCGGGCAACTCCTCCGACAGTTTCACGGGCACGGCGACACTGGCTTTCGGCAGCTTCAACTACGGATCGTCGACCACCAGCACCGGCGCCACGGTGACAACTGGATCGAGCCTCGGAACCTGCGCCAGCAACTGCATCGAGGTTTCGCAGCCGGTCACGCTGACCGTGACAGCCTACGACCTGAACAGCACAGGCTACACAATCAGCGCTTCGCTGGCGACGGCGGACACGACGAACGGATGGGCGCTGGGAACGACGAGCCAGGTGCTCAGCGCCACGGGAACGACGATCGCAGGACCGGGCCAGGGCGGATCATTCGCCTACAACACGGCCGAGCCGCTGACCGTGTATCTCGCAGTTCCGCAAGCCAACGGGAGCAGTGCGCCGACCAGTATCAGCAACACCATCGACATGGTGCTGACCGCGCAATAGGAGCGTTTCTGCCGATGGTTTCCTTCCGGCCCATTTTGGTGGCGGGTCTTGCGCTGCTCGGAACGGTCCCTGCCCGTTGTGCGTCGCATGCGGCGCGCTCCGGGCAGATCCGGGCTGCAAACCTCGCCGTGGAAATCAACGGCATGCTGTCGGTGAACTTTTTCTCGCTGGCCGACAGCCCGCAGATCGTGGGAGCGGAGGGAGTGGGAACGGTCGACCTGGGCAAGGTGTCGTATGCGGCGGGCAGCGATATGCCCGGCGTCACGGTTCAGCGCGCCCAGAGAGGCTTCTTTGTGCAGACATCGGTCGGGATGCGCATTGGAAACGTCGCGAGCGTCGGCGGAGAGACGGTTTCCATGAAGGCGTGGCTGCAGTCTCCGGCGGACCCCTATCGAATTTACCTGGACGGCGTCGAGCTGACCACGCAGCCAACCATGGTGGACACGAGGCTGTTAACGGGCATCGTAACGCGTCACGAACTGAGAATTCACGTACCTTCTAACACGTCGGACAAGGAATCGTCTCTGCAGAGCGAAATCTCAGTGCAGGTGGTACGGAACTGATGATGCGCAGACGATGGTTGCGAGGATTTGCAAAAGAAATGATGCGGATTTTTCTATTGTTGAGACGATTCCGGGACCAAAAGCGGCTGGCTTCTTGGTGCGCAGCGGCAGCTTTTGCGGGGCTGATGGCGCCATCCGCAATTGCGCAGACATCGCTTTCCCTTTCACCGGCAGTCATCATGGCCAGCGGCACCTACGGGCAGAGCATGACGCAAACTCTGACCATCAACAATCAGACCTCGGCCGTCTTCGACTTCCACATGATTGCCGAAGACATTGTGGTGCGGGACGGCAAACGCGTGTTCCTGCCTGCAGGCCAGGCAGAGGGCAGCATCGCAGCCACTGCCGTATTCGTGCCTGAAGAAGTTGTCGCACCGCCCAAAACGAGCCAGTCCGTAACGGTGACACTGACTATTCCTGCGCATACAGACATACGAGCCATCGCGGCGGTCTTTCATGCCAACAGCGCGACGGACCCGAAGACGGGCACCGTAGGCCTGGTGGCGTCGATGGGCACGCTGATCACCTTTAATCTGGGCAACAACGTGGCGATCACGCCAGGCCCGGTCGAGGTGACGATGCCGACTCCGACCACCAATCTGGCCTTTGGGGAGACTCTCCAAAATACCGGGACCGAGCCGGTGATTCCGAAGGGCGTCGCGGCCATTCTGAACGCAGAAAACCGGCTGATCGGCAAAGTTCCTTTTGCTCAGCAGCGCCTTCTGCCTGGAGAGAAGCTGCCGTTTCGGGCGGAATTCACCGACCAGTTAAAACCGGGCGCCTATCACGTGATGTGCACCTTTGAATACGCGGGCCATTCCGAAACGCAACAGGCGAACTTCACCATTCCATGAAGCGGCTCTTCGCCTCTCTGGCGCTGAGTTGCCTCTTGCTGACGTTGGCCCACGCTCAGCTGCAGCCGTATGCGCCACTGTCGGTTGAGGCAGGACGCTCTGCCTTCATCACGCGCCCCGGCGTAACGGCGGCATATTCACTCGATAACGACACCGTGCAGGCTGAAGCTGTCGCCGGCGGCTTTCGCCTTACCGGCAAGGAGCCGGGGACAGCGATTGTGGTTCTGGTGACGCTGGATGGAGCGCATCCGATTAGCGTGACGGTGCTGGAACCGCTGCATCCGAGGGGTTATCGCGGAGCGAGCGGTTTTCCGGGACAGACAGTCGAGTACGGCCACTATGAAGTTCGCTATAACAACAGCCCCAATCAGGTGACAGGCTACGAGACCATCACACAGATCGCCGGCAATCGGCAGATCAAAGTACAGGTGATGAATACCGATGCGGCTCCTGGGCAAGGCGACGCGCCAGTAGAGTTTCCGCTATTTTCCTACGAGATCGCAACACCCCGACGGAGCCTGACGCTGGTCGATCGGCTGGTGAACAACACCGATCTGACGATGAATCAGGAACTGCTGCGCGGCGTTCATCTGGTAAACGGACCTTGGGAGTTTCATGCCGGCATCACATCGATGACGCAATATCAGGATTTCCTGCTGCCGACGCAACGGGTCGAGGTTGCAGGACTTTCGCGCCATTTTCAGCTCA
>JASIJW010000589.1:0-5543 GCA_030050035.1 Acidobacteriaceae bacterium
CGCGACGGATAAAGTAATTGCCGACCCACCCGCCGGTAAAATTGCCGATATCGGCCGCAAGAAAAGGTATCCAGGCAAAGAGCGCGATCTTCGCCAGACTAAAACCGCGAGCGTCACTCAAGTATTCTGGAAGCCAAAAGACGTAGAACCACCAGATTGGATCTGTAAGAGCGCGACCCAAAACGATCCCCCACAGATTTGAGTCCTGTACAAGAGAGAGCCAGCGCTGATTGCGGGAAAGTTCAATTTGAACTGCCGGCTGCTGACCAGCTTGAATGAACGCAACTTCTTCCTTCGTCACATTCGGATGGCGATCGAGAGACCGGTAAGTAGATAGCCAGACAACGATCCAGACCAGTCCTAGTATTCCTGCAAAGGAGAATCCCCAGCGCCAGCCGAACGAAATGGCGATCCACGGGATAACAAGCGCCGCGAGGGCTCCGCCTACACTCGATCCACTATCAAATATTGCAACGGCAAGGCTGCGTTCCTGGGCTGGAAACCACTCAGCGACGGCCTTGCTGGCAGCAGGCCAGTTGAATCCTTCGCCAATTCCGAGCATGAATCGAAATGCGGTGAAGCTGAAAACAGAACCGGCAAATCCCGTGCATATGTTGACGACAGACCAGAAAGCCGCAGCCAATGTAAGGCCAATTCGCACTCCGACGAGATCAAGAACAATTCCACCAAGAAGCCAAGTAAGCGCGTACGATACCTGAAAGGCGCCGAGGATCTTAGCAATATCTGTGTGGCTGAAATGATATTCGGCTGCAATCATCGGCGACAGCACTGAAAAGCTCTGCCGGCTGATGTAATTTGTCGCAGTCGAAAAGAATAACGTCCAAACTATCCACCAGCGAGTCCTCCCGAAACCTCCCCGCCTTGAAGGTGAGACCACAATCGGTTGCGATGAACAATCAGACACGGGCTCTCCCCTGCGAACTCGGCGCTTTGCAACCGAAAACAACATCAACCATGCGGTCGTCCGGAATTATCGTCCTAGCTGACACATACAACGTATGGCCCCAAAAGGTCTGTTTATGTGTCAGATTTGTCGGGGATCTCGCTCCGCAGCACTCAGGGACTGTGAGACAGGCTCGTCGACGATTTCTTCGTGTTTGGGATCCCAATAAAGCTTCTTCCCGCTCCAATAAGACTGAGCGGCCATGATGCATACTATGGCGTGGGAAAAGCCATGGTCAACGTTTGCATTCGGCTGGCTTCGGTCTCGAATCGACCGCAGCCAATTCATAGCATGTGGCCAGTAATCGTCATTTGGACCCCGCGAACTCGGCGCCGGCGCGCCGGGAACACGCACCAGTTCCTCGTGATCGTCTTCCGGAGCCACAATTGGGTAGCTCGTGTATATCGGTTGATGGTCCTCGTCAGACTCTTTCCTGCCGCCTTCCTCGGTCACCTTGTACAGAAAGCCCGCTTCGTATCCGTGGCACACAATCGTTCCATCGCGGCCCTGAATCCTAGCGAAGCTCCGATAACTATTCCCTTGCGTGCTCTGGAAGGTATATAGAAAACCCTTCGGATAGACGATAGAGGCAATGCAGGTATCTGGATTCTCCCGCTGATCGTTCCATGCAAAGATTCCGCCCGTGGCTACCGCGCTCACGGGATGGCTTTCATCCATCCAAAGATGCACGAGGTCCGAAGCGTGGCTCAGGAACTGATCGTAAATACCCGAACAAAATTCCTTATAGAGACGGAACTCTAAATAGACGTGGGGATCAAATGGCCGGTAAGGTTTCCCGAGCAACCACCGCTTCCAGTCTGTGTCCTGTTCGCGAAGCATGGAGTTGTTGCTGTTGAGCCATTCCTCCTGCTCAGCCTTTGTGGCCGTCGGCAATTTACTATTTGGTCCCGTATCCGATTCCGGGAACCGCCAGCGCTCTTGATTGACGTTCCACTGGTGCTCAATCTTCACAATATTACCGAGGCGACCCGAACGAACGATGTCTCTGACAGCCAGTGGGTATGGCTCGCTACGGTGTTGTGTCCCCATCTGCACTACTTGCTTCGAAGCCTTCACGGTGTCTCGAGCTTCTTTGGCCTCACTTAACACATTCGCAAACGGCTTTTCGACATAACAATCTTTTCCGGCGCGAACAACTTCCGTACATAACTTTGCATGTTGAAAATCGCCAGTCGCGATCATTACCCCGTCAATGTCGTTTGAAGCAAGCATCTCTTCGGAGTATTTGTAAGACTTTGGCTCTAGATTGAAGGCCTTTCTCACTTGAGCCGCGCGGTTCTCCCGCGCCAAGGTCCACAGGTCGCATACCGCAACCGTTTCGACGGGCGTATGCTTGGAAGCGAGTTCTATCATATGCACGTGCCCATGGCTGCGATGTCCGCAGCCGAGTTGCCCCAGGCGAATGCGGTCATTAGCTCCAAGAATCCGAGCATAGGAACGAGCATCCATACCCGTTGCCATACCAGCAGTGAGGATTGCTCCCCCTGCTTGTTTCAAAAATGTCCGCCTACCCGATTCAAAAGCTTTGTCCCTAGACATAAGATTCTCCACAGGGTAATGAAACAGGCTTGTATGTGGGGCGAGTGATTGCCGCCCAAGAGCTGGTCATTTGTAGCTCAATCCTGGGTTAGGTTCTGCAAAAGCGAAGAATTCCCACGCCAGTCGTACAAAGTAGAATGATGGGGAAGTGTGTATAAGTTGATCGCACCCGACGTCTCGATGGAACGAGATACATCCCCGCGTCGGATCGAACGCTTTGACTTATAACGATTCACCTGACGACGGCTCCCTGCTCATTTTCTCTCGCCAGGTTATTCTCGATGGCAGACTTCGGCTTACTGCAGGAGTCTCTCTTGATCAACTCGGTCGGGATAGTGACTCTTTTCGGATCCGCTAAGGGATTGGAGATCCGATTCAGCAGGAGTTCCACCATGTGTTTTCCAAGCTGCTCAGGGAACTCTCGAATCGTTGTTAATGTTGGATAAAGCATCCCCGCGATGGTGTCGCTGCAGCCAACCACGCTAACGTCGTCAGGAATCGTCAGGTTAGAGTCACGAAGCGCCTTGTAAACTCCATGAGCCGCGGGATCATTGCCTGCAAAAATAGCTGTGAGACGCTCACCTCGGGTGAGCAGGGATTTAGTCCCGAGATATCCCACTTCAGTCGCGTTCTCTGAGTCGATATGACTTTGGCGGGGTTCCAGGCCTGCATCCGCCATAGCCCGGCTATAACCTGCAAACCCGCGTGCAAACCAAGGAAGACGGAGATTGCCCACAAACCAAATATCGCGATGTCCCAGGCCAATCAAGTAGCGGGTTACATCGTAGCCTCCCTGTATTTCGTCGGAGAACACGATATCAGTCTTTAGATTGGACGTTTCACCCAGGATGTTATTGCCAAGGGTGACGGAAACTACGCCCTTGTTGAGGAACAGCTCAATTAGATTGGCGAAGTTTGCGCCAGTTAGGAGCACACCGCGGACCAAATCGTGGCGTTGCACCAACTTTGGAAGATGCAATTCTTTCCAGGGCGTGCTCGGAGAATAATTGAACGACATAAACAGGATGTTCCAGCCATGCGAGACGCATGATTCTTCCGCACCGAGCAGGACGCGAGAATGAAATGCATCGTACATTCCGCGATTGCTGACAATAAAGAGCAGCGTCTTGGTTTTGTCGCGGAGAGATATATCTATATCCAGCTTTTCGACTGCATCGAGAACCTTTTGCCGAAGAGCTGGATCGACCCGACTGTTTCCGTTCAGGACACGGGAGGCGGTCGAAACACTAACTCCGGCTGCAGATGCTATATCGCGAAGTCCGGTCTTGCTCAATTCTGGCTTATTCTCTCTCATTTCCTTGAGTCACATCGATCCCTTCTGGCAACGACGCGCCGACTACCCGAACTCACATCACAGTCGGTATACGAGCTGCCAGTTCTGATTTCGAATCAAATATAGAGAAAGTTTCCCATAAAGACAAGAGAAAAATCTTGCCATGCATATCATTTCTTTTCTCGGTGAATTTGACCAGAGGATCTGGTGAAGGTCGGAAAGCAATCGGGGGAACAGGCTAAATTTCCATAATTGATCGAACTAGAAGAGATTGGTTGCGGTTTTCCAGCGCAAGCGGGGCCGGGATTTTCAGCTTTAAAGCTTTGGAGCGGCCTTTTGAGAAGATTTTCTCATAAATCTGGCAAATTTTCTATTGACATCGTACTGATTTGCAGGCTAGCATGCAAAACCAGAATCCGGCAGAGGAGCCCAGTTACGTGAGAAACGTTACGTCGTCCTTCTTCTCGATAGTTTCCATCCCGCTGCTTTTCATCGCCACGAGCCTCTCTTCACCTCAGACCAGAGGGCAAGATGCGGCTGGCGAACAGGCCGGCAGCCACGCGAGATTGAATAGCCAATCGGCAAACCCAGCGCCCGATGATCGCTTCAAGGCGGACATTCTCCTGATCGTGGCGCATCCGGAT
Source organism: Acidobacteriaceae bacterium (assembly GCA_030050035.1). Classification (GTDB taxonomy): domain Bacteria; phylum Acidobacteriota; class Terriglobia; order Terriglobales; family Acidobacteriaceae; genus Telmatobacter. Next base: position 4,463 of record JASIJW010000589.1, read on the forward strand.
GATGAACAGGGCGTCACGGCTTATTTGGCTCGGGCGATGGATGAGCATAAGCGAGTTGCGGTGCTTTGGTGCACTCGCGGCGATACAGGAGGTGACCAGGTTGGGTGGGAAAAGGAGGCTGCTCTTGGCGCCGAGCGTGAAATCGAGGCGCGAAACGCGGTAGGTTTTCTCGGTATAAAAAATGTCTGGTTTATTGGCGCTCCGAACACACCGAGCCAGGATGTGCTGTGGTCGCTTGAAAGGTGGAACCACGGCGCAGCTCTTGAACAGGCTGTGCGCATCGTCAGACTTACCCGCCCAGAGGTCATCATCAGTTTGCTGCCCGATTACTACACGGGAGAAAACCACGGAGATCATCAAGCCGCCGGCGTGATTGCCACCGAAGCGTTCGATATGGCGGGAGACCCGACCAAATTTCCCGAGCAAGTTGTAGCGCCCAGTGTGAGAACGAGCAACTTCATGGGCACGGAGGGGCTTCTCCCGTGGCAGCCCGAGAAGATCTATTACGCAGCCAATCCAGCAGTAGGATTCCCGGACGGCCAAGGACCGGTCTATTCCCTGACAGATGTTTCTCCCACGCGTCATGAAACATACTGTCAGCTCCACCTTGAATCTTTGAGCTTTCATTTGACGCAGGGTGGAGGGCGAGCTACCGCGGCCCTCGCAGAGCTTAAGGAGGGGAAAAGCACTCAACAGTGCAGGCCCGTTCATCTGATTTTAGGAAAGTCGCTCGTTGGCGGCTCAGTGACCGGCGACGTATTCGAGGGGATTACACCCGGCCCTATCGCGTTCGCGCCTACCAGGGGTTATCAGCCCGAGACTCACACTGGGCTCTCACTCGAACTAGGAGCGCAGTTCGCGTTTTACCGTAACTTTTGGGCAGCTCATAACATTGAGCGACTCGCAAACCTAATGCCAGTACAGGAAATGGGAGTGACTCCGGGCGGTAGCCTTCCCGTTCCCTTGCTTCTGCACAACTATACAGGCAACTCCTCAAGTGTAGATGTGACGGCTGATCTTCCCGCCGGCTGGACCGAACAGGCAGGGTCGGGCCAGTACCAGGTGGACCCGAATGACCAGT
>JASIJW010000590.1:0-2980 GCA_030050035.1 Acidobacteriaceae bacterium
AGAACGCCGTTCGAGCCGATTTGTCGTTCGATGGTGAGGTTGTATTGCATGGCATAGGAGGTCTTGTTCTTGTACCACACACTGCCTGCGCCGCTGATCGGCGTGTACCGGGACCAGTCGACATTTGCATCTGGATGCTCGACGGAGACGGTATAGGGCGGGACCTGGACCGGGAACTGTTGAATGTACTGCGTTCCCGTCAGAGCTCCGATGAACGGCGTTTCCATCACAGGCGATTCGGGGCTCGTGTACGTCAGTCCATACGGCGGATTGCCAGTCGGATAGGCAACGGTCAATCCTTGCGGAGACGAGACAAACCGCCCACCACCCAAGCGGATGCTAGTCTTGCCGGGACCACCCGTGACCTTTGAGAGGAACGCGCTCGTCGGAGCGGGCGACCACGCAATTCCCAGGCGCGGGGAAAAGTTGTCCAATGGCGTCGGTGCAATTCCGCTCGGAATCTTATGGCCATCGGGCAAAATATCTCCCGGCACAAGGTAGCCCAACGGCGCACCTGGAAAGACTTGCGATTCTACTCCCTGAACAAAGGTGGTGATCTGGTGATATTTTTCCGCCCAGGGTGTGACGTAGTCCCAACGCAGACCATAGTTGAGAGTGAGATTTAGCCGGATGCGATAACTGTCCTGCACGAAGAGGTCTTCATCGGCGGCGCTTTCGTAGAAGTTGGGTGAAGACTGCTGAGAATAGAAATCCGGCAAGCCTAAGAGAAAGTCTGCGTACCCGTTTCCGGTGCTCTGCGAGCCGGACCCGAAAAAAGAGAATGTGCCATTGGCAACCAGATTCGGCGCCTGTTTTACCTTGAACCAGATGTAGCGGCCGCCAAATTTGATGGTGTGATTACTGAGCGTCTTGATTACGCTCTCGCTCAGATCGTAGTTGTCGTTAACCTGGCCAAGCGAAAACGGATTCGTGCCGACAGCGAAAGAGTTGAAGTACATCATCTCAACGCCTGCCTGCTGTGGGAAGCCTTGAATGATCCCTTCTCCACCAGTCTGGATCCCTTGATCGCCCAGCGTCACGCCAACACCGCCTTTGGGAGTACCGATTTGATTGTCGAGACGAGTCCAACCGAACCGGGCTTCGTTGACCATCGATGAGCCAAACGGCTGCGAGTTGCTCATCACCGCCGACCGGTCTATCCCGTTGGACGTGGCGTCAAAGATTTCACCGTTATTGCCAGGCACTGTTGCGCCGCCCAGCCCGCCTGGATAAGGATTGTCGAGATTGTATTGGTCCTGGAAGTAGTAAATAGATGAGGCGCCGTAACGGTTCGAGTTTAAGTCCAGTCGCCCCGACGCCTTATTGTCGTCGATGGTGTACTTCGCAGCTCCAGAGGAGAACTCGTTGGCGCCGAGGTTCGGCATCGGGATGTACTGAAGCATGTGGACTGGAGCATTTCCCCAAGCGCGCTGAGGAATCAGCGCGTTGGGAAAGACGCACAGGCTGGAAGAGTCACAGCCTTGAACGTAGAAAGGCTCGCTTTGGCTCACGCTGTAGCCAAGGCGGGTAGAGAGTATCTGTGCAAGATACGGTCCGTTCACTGTCGTTGGAACGGAGACCTGCTGTCCGCTTGGCAATGTCGTGATGATCGCAAAGGTGTTGGTTGAATCACTGAAGTCGCCATCGCGATTCGCCAATGAAGGTACGCTCACAATACCTGTTTCGATCCCCTGGATCGTGCGCTGTCCCTGGTAGTCGGCAAAGAAGAAAATTTTGTTTTTTTGAAGGGGTCCTCCGAAGGTTCCGCCAAACTGGCTTTGCTGAAACGTGGATCGCGCCGGGGAGAAGTATCCGCGAGCATCGAGTGCCGTATTGCGCAAAAACTCAAAGGCCGATCCGTGAAACTGGCCTGTTCCGGACTTCGTCTCCACATCGATGATTCCGCCGGTGAATCCGCCGAATTCAGCATCGACATTGCTGCTGAGAATTCGGAACTCGGCGATGGAATCGAGATTCGGGATAATACCGGCTTGTTGCCCGATCGTCTCCTCGACACTGATGCCATTCAGATAAAAGGCATTGTCCGATTCGCGTTGACCGTGTATCGAGAACTGCCCGGTATTCTCCTCGCCCGCTACAGGAACGGTGCCAAATCCTCCACCGGACGTAGAATTTCCCGCGCCGCTCGTTGTAATGGGCGCGACACCCGCCTGCACTGCAAGTAGGTCTGTGTAGCTCCGTCCATTCAGTGGGATCTCGGTCACCTGTTTCGATTCGATCGTTTGGCCGATTTGCGTATCCGTTGTCTCAACCGCAACCGCTCCTGCATTCACTTCAACCGTCAGTGAAGCATCGGCGACGTGTAGCGAGAAGTCGATGGTCAGCGAGGTGTTCACATCGATCTTGATGTCATCTCTCTTCTGAGGCTGAAAGCCAGTGGCATCAGCTTGAATCGAATATGTTCCAATGGCAAGCAGAGGAAAGGAATAGGCACCGCTATCATTTGCGACTGTCGAAGCCTTTACGCCGGTTGCAAGATTTGTTGCTGTGATGGTGCTCTGAGGAATTACAGCACCCGTCATATCCTTCACCGTGCCTGAAATTCTGCCGCTGGTTTGACCATAGGCAGAAGCGCCAAACAGGATGCCGATGAGCAAAGCTGCTGTCAATCCAATCAGCCACAGCTGATGAGTCGGCAGTCCAAGGCCTTTGGCCCGTGTCCCAGCGGACGCCAAGACCCAGGCATTTTCCATCATTTCCTGATCACAAATCATAAGCTCTCCTCCAGTCACGCATGGGCACACGCCAAGCGTTCTGTATGAGCGCCATGAGGCGCCCGCCAGTGGATCTCTTGTCGAGAGCGTGCGAAAACTGTTTCGCTTGCTCTGTCGCCTTAACTCCGCGACGAGCCAGATGGGGCAGGAAGGATCAACGACTCGCCGTGGAGGTATTATTCCTTCGCAACAGCGGAGGCTCTTGTGGTTCGGGGTTTTCGTCCATCAATTCCTCCGTTTGTCCT
>JASIJW010000591.1:0-12872 GCA_030050035.1 Acidobacteriaceae bacterium
GTGGGCTTCGAGTCCGGCGATCCACAGATCCTCAAGAACATCAAGAAAGGCGCGACCGTAGAACGCGCGCGGGCCTTCGCCAAGGACTGCCACGACCTCGGCCTCGTGATCCACGGCGACTTCATCCTCGGCCTGCCCGGCGAGACCAAGGAATCGATCCGCAACACCATCAACTTTGCCAAGAGCCTGGACGTCGAGACCATCCAGGTGTCGATTGCGCACGCATACCCCGGCACCGAGTTCTACGAGTTCGCCAAGGTGAACGGCTTCATTACCAACGAGCGGATGGAAGACGGCGGCGGCCACCAGATGGCGCATATCGAGTACCCCGGCCTGCCGGTCGACTATGTGATGGAGATGGTGCACCGCTTCTACGACGAGTACTATTTCCGCCCGAAGGCTGCTGCGCGTGTCATCTGGAAGGCAATCGTCAACCGCGACGTGCCGCGGCTGTATGTAGAGGCCAAGTCGTTCCTCAAGCTGCGGGCGCAACGCAACAAGCAGGTGAAGGAAGCGCGCAAGCAGCAGGCCCAGCCGCGGAGCACCGTCGGCGCAGGCGCGTAGACACGGAAACAATTCTCTTCGCTAAGGGCGGCTCCGGAAACAGCCGCCCTCGTTTTCTTTCGGCCATCTACACGGCAACCCACCTGGATCGAGCACGAGCATTGATGTCGCAGTACCGCCTTACCGCACGGCAATACCTGATTCTGGCTCTCGTGGCGCTCTGCGCGCCGCTTGGCGATACCTGCCTTTCGCGCGGTATGACGCGCCTGCCGTCCATCTCCATCACGCATCCGGGCTCACTTATCGCCGCGGTTTTCACGCCGTGGATCGCCGCCGGGATCGCGCTGCTCATCGGCTTCTTCGCCAGTTACCTTACCGCACTCTCCTGGGCCGACCTCACCTTTGTTCTGCCGGCAACTGCGTTTGGCAATGTCATCGTGGCGCTGCTTTCGCGCTACTGGCTGCACGAAACCATCAGCGCGGAGCGCTGGGCCGGCATTGCACTCATCACGCTTGGCGTAGGCTTTGTCGCTCAGGGACCATCGCGCACCGAGCCTGCTCGGTTTGCCGTCGAGGAGACGCCTTCGCAATGATCGCGTCTTTACCTATCGGCCAAACCTTCGGACAGGCAGACGCGTGGAATGCCGCGGCTATGATCGCCGCCGTCGTTCTCAGCTCCACCACTGGCGAAGTGTTCACTGCTGCCGCCATGAAGTCGATCGGCGACCTTGACGAGATTCGCGCGCGCGCTGGCTTCGGCGGCGCCGTGCGCGCCGTTGTCACCTGCCCACTGTTCTTTGCCGGCGTCTTCTTTCTCGCTGTGGCGTTTTTTGCGCTTCTTTTCGCGCTCAATCACCTGAACCTGAGCCTTGTCGCCCCGGCCTCGGCCTCGCTCACGCTGGTCACCAACGCTATCGCCGGTAAGGTCTTCCTCAAAGAAAACGTCGACCGCCGCCGCTGGGCCGCTGCGCTGCTGGTCTGCGTGGGCGTTTACCTGCTCGCGCACTAACGACAGTCTTGCGTCCTGTTCCCTGCCGTGCACTACACTTCTTCCTGAGAACGCCCAAGCTCTCTTCAAGGAAGCCTCCGTTGAATACTCCGCATCGTTCGATCCTGCTCACTTCAGCCCTGGTCCTGCTCGCCGCCACGCCCGAGCCAAATGCGCAAAAGCTCCAGGTAACGCCGCAGGCGCAGGCCGCGCCCCAGTCTCTCGATGACCGCCGGAAGGCGCTGAATGATCTGTTTCACGAGTACTGGGGAGACCAGCTCAAGACCAATCCGGAGATGGCTTCTGAGCTGGGCGACAAGCGATACAACGACCAGATCAGCGACTACAGCGTCGAAGCCTACAACCAGGAGCTGGCCCGCGAGCAGAACTTCCTTTTGCGTCTCGCCGTGATTGACTCGGCCGGCTTCACCGACCAGGAAAAGCTCAGCCAGGATCTGCTGGAGCGCCGTCTCGAAGAGAATCAGGAAGCCGCCGAGTTCCGCGAGTGGGAGATGCCGCTAAACCAGATGGACGGCATCTACGACACCTATCCACAGCTCGTAGAAGAATTGAGCTTCACCACCGTTAAGGACTACGATGACTGGATCGCACGCCTGCACGCCATGCCGCTGGCCTTCAGCCAAGTCATCGAGAACATGTCGATCGGCATGGACGATCACCGCACGCCGCCGCGCTACCTGTTGGAAAAGGCGCTTGAGCAGATCAAAACCATGGCGCACCAAAAGCCGGAGGATTCTCCTCTGGCTCTGCCGCTCAAGCATTTCCCCGCGTCCGTTCCTGCAGCCGAGCAGCAGCGCATCCGTACCGAAATGCTCGACGCCATCGGCAAGGAAGTTCTGCCTGCGTATCTGCGCCTTGAGCGTTTTATGGAAGCGAGCTACGTGCCCGCCGGGCGCACGCAGCCCGGCATCGACTCACTCCCCGACGGCGCAGCCTACTATCGCTTCCTTATCCGCCGCATCACCGGCAGCAAACTGACGCCGGACCAGATCCACCAGATCGGCCTCGACGAAGTGACAAAAGATGAGGCCGAGATGCTGGCCATCGCACAGAAGCTCGGCTTTAAGGATCTCGCCAGCTTCCGCGCCAGTCTCAAGACCAATCCCAAGCTGCATCCCACCTCAGCGCAGGCACTGCTCGCAGCCTACCAGGGCTATCTCACACCGATGGAAGCCAAGCTGCCACAGTTGTTCGGCCGGCTGCCCAAAGCAAAGTTTGAAGTAGTCCCGGTGCCGGACTATATGGCGAAGACCGCGCCACCCGCTTACTATGAAGGCCCCGCACCTGACGGAAGCCGCCCGGGGCGTCTGCGCATCAACACATACAACGCCACCGAGCGCAACCTCTATCAGGTCGAGGACATCGCCTATCACGAAGGCATCCCGGGCCATCATCTGCAAATCTCCATTGCGCAGGAGCTCACCGGCCTGCCCGAGTTCCGCAAATACTACGGAAACGTCGCATACGCCGAAGGTTGGGGCCTGTATGCCGAGCGGCTGGGCAAAGACGCCGGCTTCTACACCGATCCCTACTCCGACTACGGCCGTCTCGAGGGCGACATCTGGCGCGCCATCCGCCTGGTCGTCGACACTGGCGTGCATTCGCAGCACTGGACGCGCGACCAGATGGTCGATTACTTCCATCAGCACTCCAACATCGACGAGCCCAGCATCCAGTCCGAAGTGGATCGCTACATTGCATGGCCCGGCCAGGCGCTCGCTTACAAGATCGGCCAGCTCGAAATCCTCGAGCTCCGCGCCCGCGCCGAAAAGGCCCTCGGTCCGAAGTTCGACATCCGTGCCTTCCACGACGAGGTTCTCGACTCCGGATCCATGCCCATGGACGTTCTTGACGGGCGCGTAAACGCCTGGATCGCTGCGCAGGCCAAGCCGCAGTAGCGGGCAAAGCACCACCCGCTGCAGTGTTCAGCGATGAAAGAGCGAATAGCCAGTACTGGATAGTTAACGCCAAGTGCCTGATTCTATTTGCAAGCGGCAAAGGCAGCGTGTATTTTTGCACCCGAATTGGTGCGATTCCCCTAAAAAAATCACGGACTGGTCTGCGCAACGGCGACCTGTGTTTCGCGGGGTTGTTCGGGTTCACAGTGCCATCGTGCAGGATTGGCAGGAAATTATCGGCAATGTTTGGCGAAAAATTTGTATTTTGAATGAAGCCGGTTAGCCGCATTCAAGGCTCTGCGGGATTGATAACCGAACGTGAGCAATCTTTCGCTGCAAGGCTGGTATGCTTGTCGCGTCGTAATTTCTGCACACGAGGGGAAGACGATGAAGCGGCTCCTAACTCTAGTCCTGGCTTTGGCGGCGATCAGTTGCGCTACCGCGCGCGCAAACGGGCAGGCAACGGATACAACGGTTTGCGCGGTCCTCAAGAACCCCACTGCTTTCGACGGAAAACTCGTGCGCATCAAAGGCACGGTTGTGACCGGTCTCGACCAATTCGTGCTGAACGACGGCGACTGCGGCAAGCAAGTAAACAGCATATGGCTTGCCTATCCGCAGGGCGCGAAGGCCAAATCCGGCCCGCTAGCGATCCTCGAGCTAGAGCCGGCCCATAACTATGCCGGAACCATAACTCCGATCACACGCGCCGCCGTCACGCTCCAGAAAGATAAGGCATTCAAGCAGTTCGATTCCGAGCTCGCACAACAGCACCACAGCCCCTCCGGCCTTTGCCTCGCCTGTCCGAAATACGACGTGCAGGCCACCATCACTGGGCGGCTCGACAGCGTGGACGACGCCCAGGTGCATCGCGAAAAAGACAAGATCGTCAGCCTGGGCGGCTTTGGCAACGCCAACGCATACGCAGCGCGGCTTGTGATCCAGTCCGTCGCTGACGTTGTGCCCAAGGAGATCGACTACTCCAGGATCGATTCCATTACTAAGCAGGAGAGCAGCCAGGCGCAGCCGCAGCAGGAGCAGGCATCGTATTCTGATCCGCTTTCAACCGCGCAGAAGCTCGCTGGCGGCCTTGCGCCAAGCCCCATGACGACGCAGATACAGAAAGACATTAACCTGCTCGGCAAGCCGAAGGAGCCAAACGGCGTAACCGTTGGCTTCGGCGCCATGAACGAAGTCTCTCCCGGCCCGGAAGCAGCTGCCGCCAAAGACTCGCCCGACGGCGTCCAGTACAACTGCACCTTCAATCGCGACAGGCTGCCCGACCAAGCCTTCAGCATGGCCCTGCTGCACCTCGCCCAGCACATCTCCGACATTCGCGATCCGCAGCCCGGCGACGACGACGCGCCGCTTTACATTGAAGAGAACAATGCGTGGGCCGTGACGGCCACGATGGCTGTGGCGGCAGGCGAAAAATACCTCACGCTCCCTGGCGGCTATCTGATGTGGGACGCGTCCTGGCCCGATGCCGACAAGGTAAACAACATGGTCTCCGCGCTCGACGATTTCCTCAGTAAGCAAGCGCTGCTCAGCAAGTGAGCCGGCGCTTCGAGTGCACTTTACTTCTCCACAGGGTCGCAGACAAAGAAGCCCTCGCCCCAGCCGGGCCACTGGACTCTACCCCCACGTGTGCGCCCTTCCGAAGTTCACGTTCCGGCCGCTATGACGCCTTTTTTCGGAGATCCGAAGCGGGGTTCTTCTCCACTTGCGCCTGCTGTTTACGTACGGTGTCGCGAATTGTCTCGACGCGATCAGTTCCGGTTTTGCCGATGATGACCTCCTCAGTAATGCGAGAACTCTTGGAGACCATGGGCTCCTCAGCTGTCTCCTGAATCTCCACCGTCTGGTCGGACCAATCGATGTCTCTGACGTAGTTCGGATCTGCGATTGCGCGGCGTACTACTTCGGCATGCTCCTCGTGAAGAGCAATCTTTTGCTCCACGGGTTGTTGGGTTACAAAGCGACGAATGCGCGTCGTCCCTTGCTCGACAAGGCGTTTGCCGACATCAAGATGCTCTTCTGCCAGTCTCATGACCTGCTGCTTGCCGAGATCAGCCGTAATGGGCTTCGCCGGTACAGGCACGGGGCCTAGGGGAATCCCTGCTGCCTGTGTCTTTGGTAAGGCGCCGGTATCGATTGCGCGATCCCTTACATCAATGACATTGTGTTGATTCAGGATTCCCATCGCCTTTGGGATTTCCTCTTGCGCGGCGCGAACCGTGAGGACGACACCGCCCGACTCTACAGCCTTGGCGTAGACTGAGGCTTCATGCTCCTCAATCCCGTGACCGAAGAGACGTTGCCATAAGCCGGGCTCGCGAAGCGCAGTTCCGCTCTTCGGCAGCGCATCTGAACTGACCATGGAAATGTCGCTTTCGAAGAATCCGGCGTGCTTCAGGTTTGCCTTCGCGGCTTCAGCGTGTTCAGCGGTGTCATATAAGGTAACGATTTTTTCGTAAACGCTCATTTTTCAATCCCCTTCTTTAAGTCGTTCAGTTCAAGTTACGTCCTGTCCTGAGAGATCACGCGCCCGTCCGAGCCAACACGAGAAACCACCGCCTCCTGCTTTCGAAGCGTGACAGTATTCTGGTATCGCTCGCTTTTTTCAATACGACGGATATGCACCTCTTCCTTGAGAACGAGGCATCGCTCGATTTTGAGAACCTCTTCAACAACAGGAACAATGGTTACGTCGCCCTCCTGGCGGACAGGGGGCATGGAGTCAATTGGCTGGCCGACAGCGACACGTTCGACTTCAACTTCTTCACGGTTGAGCAACTCGTCGACTGTCTGCTGACGCCTGCTAGTGGTCCGCGAGACCTGAACGCGCCCACTTTCGACAGCGCGCTTAGCGAAGGAAAGCTCTTCCTCATAAAGAGGAATACGAGCCTCGTGACCCGGTTCCGTGGTTTCGGCTCCGAGTGTACCTAACGAATTCGTGGATGTGTCCGTCACGGATAGCCTCGCGCAGGTGCAGGTTTCGACGTATCGTGGCTATTTTTGCGTCACCAGCATTGAGACGCGGCGATTGAGTGCGCGTCCGGTTTCGGTGGCATTATCAGCCCGTGGAAATTGATCGCCATACCCCTGTGCAGTGAGCCGATCGGGGGCGATTCCTCTCGACGTAAGCTGAGAAACGACGCTTTCCGCACGAGCCTGTGAAAGGCTGAGGTTGTGGGCGGGGTCTCCGGTGTTGTCGGTGTATCCGCCGATTTTCAGGTGCACGCCAGGATAGGCCTTTAGCATCGCCGCGATGTTGTTAAGTTCGTCGGCTGATTGCGGCTTAATCGTGGCGGAGTCGGTGTCGAAGTCGGTGCGGTCTAGTGTCATCCAGCTGGTATTGTCGGGAGCTTTATTCGGATCCTTAATGAAGGAGAGCAAGTTAGCCTCGCTTCCATGTTCGGGCATGTGAAGTACCGTACCGTTGGGCAGGGTGAAAGGCATTAGCCGGCCGAGATTCGTGCCAAACGTCGAAGTGATCGACCCGGCAGTAGGCATATTTGGAGCAGCCGGTGGGGTAACGGCAGGCGCTGGGGGAACATGAGGTAAGGTGGCGACACGGTGGCGCGGGCGGGAAGCCCAGAATGCAAGCAGAAGTCCTGCAACAATAAGCAAAGGAAGCAGCCATCGCCAGCTGCTATGGTGTTCCGCGTGCTTAACGGACTGTGCAACAACCGGGTCAACCTCTACCTTGTGGGAGCCAACCGTTTGAAACGCGCCGGGAAGCATCCCCTTGAGTTCATCGCTTTCGTGAGCAAGAAGGCCTGGGAGATTATTTGCGTTGACGCTGCCCTCGCGAACTTTACTGCCAAGGAATCCCAGGACGGTATGCCCGCCGAGCGCGAGCAGAGTCGAAGCTCCAGCAGTACGCAGGCCTGTCTGGCTCCCAATGGCCTCGGTGACTGAATTGAGCCTATTTCCGAAGATGCTTGAGAGAAATTTATTTCCCGATGTCTGAAACGAAGAGTTCGGGTTCGTCAGTGCCCCGCTTGCGAGTGCAGACGAAACCGCATTCTCAGGTGTATCTGAAGCAGTTTGAAGGGTCTGACCGACGAAGGCACGATCTCCTGAGCGCTGGGACAGACCATTGACTATCGCGGCAATCGATGACTTGATGCCATCTAGAACTGTTTTATCTGAGGCCCCAAGATTGCCGGCAAGATTGTGAACCGCGTTTGATGGAAACGACTGCGAGAAGAATGTAAGTGGTGTAGTGGCCACGGCAATTAATGCCTCCGTGCGGTAAACATAGCTTCCACGCGACTTCGCTCTCCTTGTTGAAGAAGAGCCCGTCGAATTGGTGAGTGGGATGCTCCCCCCTAACGCCGAGATGCCGTGGCGCCGATATGCATTATCAGTGGCGCAAAAATCATTCAACAGAGCAGCGGAAACTGCATCATGATGAGCACAAACCACCTTCACTTGTGGGCGCAACCAGCCATTAAGTGAATCAAAGGATTGAAGATCGAATCGGAACTGCACTGCTCACCCCGAAGCATGAGCCGGCTCGGCGGAGAAGTTGCTGGTGATGTGATCGACGATGTCGATGATGGAATCGCGTTACTTCTGCGCCGCAAGGCGCGTTTGCTCTGCCGAAGGCGCCACCAGGCTCTTGAGCACCTTTACATTCCGCTCCTCATCCCCAGGCTCGTCCACCGGAGTCTCGGCGATGAATGCGCTATGCGCAAAGCGCGGATCGTTCAGCAGCCAGCGAAACGGCTCAACCCCAATTGTCCCTTCGCCTATGTGCTCGTGTCGGTCGAGTTTCGAGCCGCGTGCAGCCTTTGCATCGTTGCAGTGCCAAACGCGAACCGCGTCGAACGTCACCGTCGCGGCAACCTGGCTCATCGTCTCGGCAAAGCCCTCGGCACTTACGATGTCGTAACCCGAAACGTGCGTATGGCAGGTGTCGAGGCAGACAGCGACAGGCGCACACGGCTTAAGCCTATCAACCAGTTCGGCGACCTGTTCAAAATTTCCGCCCAGCGAACATTCCGCGCCGGCGGTATTTTCGATGAGGATTGTGAACGGCGTCTCCTGCCATGGCAATCCGTCGATGGCTCTTTCAATGGATTGCGCCGCCAATCGCAGCCCTTCTTCGCGCGATAGTCCTTTCCACGAGCCAGGATGCAGCACAAGGTATTCGGCGCCCAACGCCAGCGCCCGCTCGATCTCACCGCGGAAAGCCGAGATGCTCTTCTGCCGCACTTCCTCCGACTGGCTGCAAACATTCACCAGATAACTGGTGTGGATCACCAGCGGACCCACGTCAAATCTCGCCCGCAGTTCGCGCGTCCGCTCGGCCTGGGCCGGGTCAACCTTGGCAGCCCGCCACATTCGGGGGCTCGAGGAAAAAATCTGCAATGTGTTCGCGCCGATCTCCTGTGCGCGCGCAATCGAATTCGAAACCCCGCCCGAGGTTCCTAGGTGCACGCCAATTCGTTTTTCCATAGAACGAGTCTACAGGCGTGCCCTTGGCCGCGAGTCCGATGGGCAGTTTCCGAGAAACCCCGCGAGAGGCCTCTGCATCTGATTCGGTGCACGCCATTTTCCCATCGTCAGATCTGGTTCCTGTTACTAATCGCTTGGCGACCCCATTTGCCAGTCTTCTGGTCTGGACCTTTCCCAAGTGGCTTAGCCTTGGTCTACTCTTGCCGATCGTTTGATCTAGGTACCTTTTCCCGGTCGCGAGGTCTAGGTCAATGTATTCGCAGAGCCAACTCGTGGAAGTCCTGCGCGATACGATCAGGCGTCTCGAGCAGAGCATCGACGTCAGCCCTGACGATCCTGCGCTGCTCGAACTGAAGCGCATCATTCTCCTAAAGATTGCCTCGATTGAGCTAGAGGAAGATCGCGAATCGGGTACGCAGGCGCCAGGGATTCAATCACGGGCTCCGACGGATTCAACGAGCTCAACCTGATGCGACCATCTTTTGCAATCGATTGACACTCGCACACCCCGGCCAATATAGTTCGAATTTCCGGCAATGTCGCATCAATGCGCATCCGGAGATGCTGCGCCGCCCTTCGGATCCTCCGGCGATCTCTGCGGATTCTGTAGCGTGAGAGCAGAGGGAGTCCCGGTTCGCGATGGCCGCATCACGCTCCGTTTCTTTGAGCAACGATATAAGCACCGGCGTTTTGCCGCACGCCGTCTCTGAACCGCAGGTCCCGGCACTACCCCCACCGCTAGCATTTGACACAAGACGGCGCTGGATTCTTCTTTCCATGCTCTGCGCCATCACTGTGGTCAACTTTATTGATCGTCAGACGGTGGCCGTTCTCGCGCCCGTCATCAAGCAGGCCTTCCACTTGAGCAACGGCGCCTACGGGCGCATCGTTGCGGCCTTCCAGTTCGGCATGATGAGCGGCGAGTTGCCGATGGGCTGGCTCATGGACTGGGTCGGCTGCCAGCTCGGGCTGTTTGCCGCCGTCTGCTGGTGGTCGGCGGCCACCGGAACTCAGGCCTTCGTGCGCTCTGGCAGGCAGCTTGGCGGCACGTTTTACTGGATGGGGACTGGCGAGTGCGGCAACTATTCCGGCGGCATGAAGAGCATCTTCCAGATGTTCAGCCGCTCGGAGCGCACGCTGGCCATCGGCATCTTTAACAGCGGCAGCGTCGTCGGCTCCGTGGTCGCGCCGCCGTTCATTGTGTATCTCGCCGAGCACTATGGCTTCCGCGCCGCCTTTCTGGTTCCGGCAATCCTGGGCGCGCTCTGGGCGATTGGGTGGTGGTTCCTCTACCGAGGTCCCGCAAGGCCCAAGCACAGCTCCGGAACGCAGGCCGTCCCGCTCCGCACCATCCTTAAACAATCTTCGGCCTGGGCGGTCATGCTCTGCCGTTTCTTCATCGGCCCAGTCATCCAGTTTTACTGGTACTGGCTGCCCAGCTACTTGTTCAGCATCAAGCATCTTTCTCTCGCCGGTGTAGGCGCCATGTCGTGGATTCCGTTCTTTCTCGGCAGCGGCGGCGGCATCGCCGGCGGATGGATGGCCGGATGGCTGCACAAGCGAGGCGTAACCACTTTCAACGTCCGCCGCATCACGATGTTTCTGAGCAGCGCCCTCTGCCTGGCGAGCTGCATTGTGCCCTTCGTCGCCTCCACATGGGTTTCGCTCATCGTGATGAGCGTGGCGATCTTCGGCCACAACTTTGTCTCCGCTAATATGTATGGCGCCATCACCGATCTTTTCCCTGAGGCGGCCGTGGGGCGTGCTACCGGGCTGAGCGGCGTAGCCGGTGGCCTCAGCGGCCTGCTGTTTCCGCTTTTGACCGGCATTCTGGTCGATAGCGTCTCCTACACACCGGTCTTTCTGCTGGCCGCAGCCATGCCGATTATCGGAACAATTCTGCTGTTCGTGTTCGGTAAACGCGAGAACTTCAATCGGCCGACTGTCGCATGAGGCTTTTGGCGTTTCAAGTGATCTGTTGTAGAAGATACCGCATAGCTTGACGGAGGGATTCCAGAGTGAAACAATCGATCTATCGATGATAATCGATTGACGATTCAATCGAGCTTGGATCATTCGGCAACTCCCAACCTCAGCATATCCAAGGCATTTCAGCCGCGGGATTAGAGCAAGTCGGAGTAAGCATGTCCAACGGAAATCTGCTGCTGGTTCAAGCCGGTGGACCGACACAGGTTCTCAACACTACCCTCTGCGGCGCCCTGGAAGAAGCCGCGCGGCAGAACGGCCGCAAAATCTTCGGCTCGCGACGCGCTCTGGAAGGGCTGATCAAAGGCGGAGAGAACGAGCTCGTCGACCTCGGCTTCCTCACCTCAGCGCAGATTGATCAGATTCGCCGCAGCCCGGGCGCAGCACTCGGCTCCTCGCGCAGAAAGCCCACCACCACTGATCTCGAGCAGATCGTCGACAACCTCCGCCGCAACGACATCCGGCAGGCTATCTTCATCGGCGGCAACGGCACCATGCATGCCGCGCACGCAATCAAGAGCTCCGCGCGCCAGCAGAATTACGAACTGCAGGTCGTTGGTGCGCCCAAGACCATCGACAACGACATCAACGGCACCGACCGCAGTCCGGGTTACGCCAGTGCCGCGCACTACATCGCGCAGTCCACGCGCGACCTCGGCCTTGATCTCCGTTCCCTGCCCCAGCCGGTCACAATCCTTGAGTCGATGGGCCGCGGCGTAGGTTGGGTGGCTGCCGCTTCGGCGATGGCAAAGCAACGGCCACAAGACGCCCCACACCTCGTCTATATACCCGAAGTCGCCTTCGACCTGGACTGCTTCCTCACGCGCCTCGACGGCTTGCTCAAGCAGCAAGGATGGGCAGTTGTAGTGGTCGCCGAAGGCATCCGCGACAAGTCTGGCCGGCCGGTGTATGAAAACGCCGATCCCTCAATGGCTGATGCCGTCAAGCGTCCGATGGTCGGCGGGGTGGCGCATTTCCTGGCCGAGACCGCGGCGCGCGAGCTCAAAATCCGCTGCCGTGATGAGAAGCCTGGTCTCTTGGGACGCGCGTCCATGCTCCACGTCGCGCCACAGGACCGCATCGATGCCGATCTCGTCGGCCGTGAGGCTTTCAAGGCGCTTATTGCCGGCGAAGACGAGCAGATGATCGCCCTCGATCCGCTGCGCGATGGCGAACCAGCCACATACAAACTTCTTCCCTTCGAAAAAGTTATCGGCGCCGAGCGCGTCATCCCCAAGGAATGGACCACAAACGGTCCCATTCCCACGAACGAACGATTCACTGAGTATCTCCGGCCGCTGATCGGAGAACTTCTGGAGTTTGAACATGTCTTCTGTGACTGAAGTTCCCGTGGCCGCGCCTAAGAGCGCCGACACGCAGCGCAATATCGCCGTACTCATTTTGGGCCGCAAACGCCCGGGCTTCGATCAGGAGTGGAACAAGATGGTCTGCCAGCGCAGCGTGGCGGCGCTCCAGAGCCTTGGTTTCAACTGCGTGGGTTACGACCTTCCGGTACTGGACGACGCCACGCTGCGTGTCGCGCTCGAACGCGTCCGTGCCGCCGGCTGCGAAAGCCTGCTGATGTTGCAGCCGTCGATGGGCAACGGGCAGCTTGCGCTCAGTCTTTCGCAGGTCTGGACGGATCCCATCGTGTTGTGGGCCACGCCGGAGCGGCCGGGTGACGGCAAAGTCAGCTCCTGCTCGCTCGTCGGCCAGCACCTCTGGGGCTCGATGCTGCGTCAGGCCAATCATCCCTTCGAACTGGTCTACGGCGATCCCGACGATGCAGCCACGTGCGCGTCGCTGGTGCAGGCGCTGAATCTGGCCCGCACCGCCGCGCGGCTACGCAACGCCAAAATCGGCGTCATTGGCACCTACGCGCCGGGATTCATCGATCTAGCCGCCGATCCGTTCCTGCTGCGCCGCTCGCTCGGCCTGCAACTTCACGCACTCAGCCTTCCGCAGTTCATCGACCGCGTAAAGGGCCTCGACGAAGCTGCCGTGCG
>JASIJW010000073.1:0-4109 GCA_030050035.1 Acidobacteriaceae bacterium
CCAGAACGTGCGCGTCTCCAATTGCACCATTAATGCTCCCTGGGACGACGGCCTCTGCCTCAAATCCAGCTTTGCGCTCGGCTACGCCCGCCCCACGCGCAACATCACCATCGCCAACTGCTTCGTCACCGGCACCTACGAGCTCGGCAGCGTCCTCGACGGCACCTTCAAGAAATTCCCCTCTGACTTCCGCGTCCCGCGCACCGGCCGCATCAAGTGCGGGACTGAGTCTAATGGCGGCTTCATCAACATCACCGTCACCGGCTGCATCTTCGAGGGTTGCCAGGGCTACGCGCTCGAATCCGCCGACGGCGCACTGCTCGAGGATGTCGCCATCACCAACACCACCATGCGCGATCTCTCCAACCCGCCAATCTTCCTTCGTCTCGGCCGCCGCCTGCGCGGCCCCAAAGACACCACCAAAGTCGGCACGCTCCGGCGCATCCTCATCAGCAACCTCGTCTGCCACAACGCGCCCATGTCGCAGGGCTCCATCCTCAGCGGCATCCCCGGCTACGCGATCGAGGACGTCAAGCTCTCCAATATCTGTATCGAGACCGCGGGTGGCGGCGGTGCGGAAATGATCCAAACTGTCCCCACCGAGCAGGAGGACGCCTATCCCGAACCCGTCAAATTCGGCCCCACTCCCGCTTCGGGATTCTTTTTGCGCCACGTGCGCAACCTAGAGATGAGCCACGTCGAGATCGCGAACGCGACGCCCGACGCGCGCCCTGCCTTCTATCTCCACGACGTCGAGCGCGCTGATTTCTTGTCGATCACCGCGCCGCGCATCGCAGAAGGCGCCTTCGCCCTCCACAATGTCAAAGACCTGCGCATCGGCTGGAGCCGCGCCGCCCCCGACACTGTTCTATCGGCCACTGACGACAAGCTGCTCTAGTACTACTGCGTTATAAGTAGCCCCGTAGGCAGCAAGGACAACGAGGCAGAGACCGCGCTAGGTGAGTGGCGATCTGCTGTCGCAGAGTAGCAATGGAAAAAGGGCTATGGCACTCAATCGTAGGGATTTCTTGGTCGGGACGGCTGCCGCTGCGGCACAAGCCGGAGTGGCAGCCACGGCTCATGCCGCCACGCAGTCGAGTGCGGAGCAGAATCGGGCCGCGGCCGGTCGAAAACCCAACATCGTCATCTACCATTCCGACCAGTTTCGCTGGGATTTTGTTGGCGCCAACGGGCTGAACAGTTCCACGCATACGCCCAATCTCGACGCGCTGGCCGCTCACGGAACCAACTTTAACCACGCGGTCACCAATCAGCCGGTCTGCGCTCCATCGCGCTCGGTCCTGGTCACCGGCCGTTACGCCACCGGAACCGGGGTGTGGCACAACGGCCTAGGGCTACGCGAAGACTTGCCCACGCTGGCGACGGAGCTGCGTAAGGCTGGCTACACGGCCAATTACATCGGTAAATGGCACCTTGCTCCCGGTACGGCTTTGCCCGGCGGTACGCACGGAGCCGTTGCGCCCGAACATCGCGGCGGCTTTCTCGATTTCTGGGAAGCATCAAACGAGCTCGAGTGGACCACCCATCCCTATGAGGGAACCATTTGGGACCGCGATGGAAATCCCATCACCTACAAGGACGAGTATCGCGTCGACTTCCTTACGGATCGCGCCGAGAAATTCCTGCGGCAGAAACAGGACAAGCCATTCCTGCTCATGATCTCACAGCTTGAGCCGCACGAGCAGAATGACCTGCACCGTGTGGTCGGCCCTAACGGCTCCGCCGAGCGCTTCATCGATGCCTTCGTGCCGGCGGACCTGCGCATCTTTCCCGGCAACTGGCACAAGCAATTGCCGGATTACTACGGTTGCTGCGAAGCCATCGACGCGTCCGTCGGCAGGGTGCGCAAGATTCTCGAAGAGGAAGGTCTCGCCGATAACACCATCTTTGTGTTCATGAGCGATCACGGTTGCCACTTCCTGACGCGCAACCAGGAGGGCAAGCGCAGCACGCATAACAGCTCGCTGCGCGTGCCGCTGCTCATCGACGGCCCGGGCTTCGACTCCGCACGCCAGATCCAGGGAGTCGTCGGCATCGTGGAAATCGCGCCCACGCTGCTCGACGCCGCCGGGGTCGCGATTCCCTCCTCGATGCAGGGACGGAGCTTTCTACCTCTTGTGCACGACGCGCAGGCCCGCGCCAACTGGCCGAATGCCGAGTTCATCCAGATCAGCGAATCCATGACCGGCCGCGCTGTGCGCACTCGCGACTGGACCTACTGCATCGCCGATCCCACCGGCATGAAAGACAAACCTGCCAGCGACAACTATCACGAGTATCAGCTCTATGATCAGCGCAACGATCCGCATGAGGTGGTGAACCTGGCTGGACGCAAGGAGTACCGCGATATCTCCGATCAGATGCGCGAACAGCTCCAGAAAATGATGGTCGCCGCCGAGGAGCCTCAGCCCGACATCGTCCTCGCCAAGCTATACCCGTGAAATGGGTGCAGCACTTTTGCGTCTGCAGCCGGAAAATGTTCACACCGTAATAGGCCAGGTTGCATGCAATATCGATCTGTGGTTATGAAAACAGGTTTCAACCGACGCTTTCAGAAGGAGTAAATCAAATGAAGACCTTAGCCAGGTATCTGACGCACAATTTCAACAAGATCAATGCGCCCATTCTCGCAGTAACTGCGGTGCTCGCCATGGTGGCGTGCTGCCAAATGGCGCCGGCACAGAGCGGTGCCGGCTCCATTCAGGGCACAGTGACCGATTCTTCCGGTGCCGTGATACCGGGTGCCTCGATCCACGTTGTCAACCCTGCAACGGGCGTGGTGACCGATTCAAAGTCCAATGGCGTTGGATTTTACCAAGTGCCGGAACTCTTCACCGGCGCCTATGATGTAACGATCACAGCTCTGGGATTCAAGACCTACGCGACCAGGATAGACCTCCTTGTGGCACAAAATGCGGTCATCAATCCCGTCATGACTGCAGGAACGGTGACCCAGGAGGTCACAGTATCCGGGAACGCCGTAGAGCTTACCACTACTGACAGCGGCACCCTTGGAACGACGCTCGAGAACCAGAGAATCAACCAGCTGCCGATGAATGGCCGCGATCTGACGACGCTAGCTCAAGAGAACACGCCGGGAATGTCGGCTGGAGGAGAACGAATCAATGGCATGTTGTATGAGGCTATCGACTACGTGAGCGATGGTGTGAGTACGACAAATAGTCAAGCTGGAGGCGAGGTAAATTCCATCCTGCAGGACCCGGACTCGGTGCAGGAAGTCAAAGTCGACGCGCTCGACGCCAGCGCGCAGTACGCCACGCCGGCCACGGTCGTCCTTACCACCAAGTCGGGGACGAACAGCTTGCACGGCACGTTCTTTGAGACTGCGCGCAACAATGCGATTGGGGTGGCAAAGTCCCGTCAGAATCCCTCCGACTATGTTGCGCCTCACCTGGTGCGCAACGAATTCGGCGCTTCCGTCGGCGGACCGATTATTCTGCCCCACGTTTACCATGGAAAAGATAAGTCCTTCTGGTTCTTCGCATACGAGCGCTATTCGCTTGCCAGCCAAACCTCCCTGCTATTGACGACACCGACGACGGCCATGCGCCAGGGTAACTTTAGTGGATTGGTCAACAGTTCAGGCGTATTGCAGACACTCTATGATCCGGCCACTACCAACTCGTCATCGGCCTGCGCTGCCACTCCGGCTAATCCCGCCAACGCATATTGCCGGGAGTCCTTCACCCAGGAATACGGCGAAACCGGGGTGAATGTGAACAGCGTCCCCATCGGCCGAGAGTCTCCGGTGGCCAAACTTTATCTCGCAATGTTTCCACAACCAACCAACACCAAGGACCCTCTTGTCTCAGATAATTTAACCTATAACTCGCCTACGTTGGACATCATCCCCAACATAACCTTCCGCCTCGATCACGTGTTCAATGACAACAACCGGGCATATGTGCGGTATACCAATAACTTAGCGAATACGGATGCAAATGGAAACGGCAATGCAGAAAATCTGGCGGTCACTGGAATTCCGGCTGGCGCCGCGATGGGTCGTATCGATTATCCCGAAGGGTCCATGCTCGCCGGCATCGGTTACACGCATGTCTTCTCTCCCA
>JASIJW010000592.1:0-4798 GCA_030050035.1 Acidobacteriaceae bacterium
AGTCACGCACGGCTTTAGCGGGCTGGCCCAGATGATGAGCAACATCGGGGCGATCGCCATTGGCGTGCTGGCGCTGCTGGCGATTTCGAGCTTCTACTCGTGGACGCTCATCTTCGCCAAAATGTCTACTTTCCGCAAGGTGACAAAGGACAGCCGGCGATTCATCCGCGCCTTCCGCAAGGCCACGCGGCTGCAGGAGATTTCTAACACTGCTGCCCAGTGCCAGGCGAGTCCCCTGGCGCAGGTCTTCGAGGATGTGTACGAGACCTACAAGCGTCAGACGGGCGGCTCGGGCCCGGCGCGGAACCTCATTCCGCTCGAACGCACCGGGCAGACTGCGGCCAGTGAAGCGGTAACCGTGCTCGAACGCCGCATGACGTGGCTGGCGACGATCGCCGGCACCGCTCCGTTCGTGGGGCTGTTCGGCACGGTCATGGGCGTGGTGGATGCTTTTCTCGGCCTGGGCACGGCCGGCGCGGCTACGCTGCACGCAGTGGCGCCGGGCATCGCCGAGGCGCTGGTCACTACTGCGGCCGGATTGTTTGTCGCGGTTCCAGCTCTGGTGGCCTATAACCAGTTCACCGCGCGCATCCGCGTGTTTGCTTCGGCCACGGATGACTTTTGCCGCGAGCTGCTGAACTCGCTCGAAGAGATTCCGGTGCGCGCCGCCGCGCCGCAGACCCGCCTGCAGGATGATCTGCCGCGAGAGGCCGAGCCGCGCGGGATTTTTAAGTAGGGGTTTCGAACCAGGTGGGTGCCCCACCCTCGCTACGTCTTTGTTTTTGTGGCTAGGGTGGGGAATCATCTCGGAGATTCAGTATGGCTTTTTCAACTAGCGCAGGACAGACGCGGAGCTCGCTGGCCGAGATCAACATCACGCCTCTCGTGGACGTGGTGCTGGTGCTGCTGGTGATCTTCATGATCACCGAGCCGGTGTTGCAGTCGGGAATCGAAGTCAACGTGCCCAAGACGCACACCGTGAAGGTGATCACCGAACAGCGCATGGTGGTGACGATCGACAAGGACCAGAATATTTTTCTGAACGATAAACCGATCAACATTGCCGACCTGCCCACGCGGCTGCACCAGCCCGGCGTGGATCCTGCGCACCAGGCCATTTATCTGCGCGCCGATCAGACTGTGCCATTCGGCATATTCGCCGGCGTAATGGACGCGGTGAAGCAGTCGGGAATTACAAACGTTTCGATCGTGACGCAGCCGCTGGAGACGAAGCCGGCTGGCGGAGAGTAGAGATTTTGCTTTTCCACCCTAAGCGCAAAAGGCGCGCTTAGGATGGGCACCCGAATGTAATGGTCTGTGTAATGGTCGAGGATGAGCGGTTTGATTGACAGCGCGGCGCATCTGGAACGAGAGCTTTCTCCCGAGCCCATCGCTGGGCCTGCGGTTGGAGCCATCGCGCTGCATCTGGCGCTGGGGCTTCTGCTGGGCTACTACGCGTGGATTCTCGGCCTCTTTCATCACAACGTTTGGGGCACTGCAGGCTTGGGCGGATCAATGCATGTAACCCTGGTAGCTCCGCTCCCCTTGCCCAGCGAGCAGGTGAACCAGAATGTGCTCTCCACCGAGACGCCGAGCCAGGCGCCGGCCCCGCCGAGCCCGAAGGAACAGCACCAGGTGGACGAGACGGCAATCCCGATCCTGGGCAAGCACGCGAAGCCGCAGCAGAAGACCACGCCGAAGACGCCGCCGCACCAGCCTGTGCAGCGGAACCAGGTGTATGGCGAACAGGCCGGAACGAACATTCCGCACGAGCTGAGCCCGCAGACGGCCTCGAACGGTCCCACGAATGTAGGCGACAACGATTTCGCCAGCATGTTCGGGTGGTACGTGGACCAGATCAACCGGAAAATGTCGCAGAGCTGGTATAAGTCGGAAGTTGATCCGCACACACCGCGCGGCGCCCGCGTCTATCTGACCTTCAGCATTAGCCGCGACGGCACTCCCAGCAACGTTCAACTGGCTCGCTCGAGCGGCAGCCAGACACTGGATATATCGTGTGAGCGAGGCGTGCAGCGTGTTGACACTTTCGGTCCGCTGCCAGGCTCCTATAATAAGAGTACGTTGAACGTTTCTTATTATTGTGAGTACTGACTGGCGCAACAGCGCCCCTTGCGCCGCTGGTTACGCGGAGTCAAAAATGATAGACATCGAGTGTGACCTTTCGCCGGGCCCCGCGTCATGGAGTAAGGGCTATCTCGAACTCAGACCTAGCTTCACGCACCAGCAGGAAGGACTGCTTATCGCATGAAGGCGATTTTGCGTTGTTTGCCTCTTTTTTTGTTTTCCATTTTTCTTCTTTTCGCCCCGCACTCCTTCGCTCAGGATTGGGTTCACACCGGCACCAATCTCGGCAACTCGGCGATACGGCTGGCTGCAGCGGATTTCAAGCCCGTCGGCTCCGATCCGCAGACCCCGGCGCTCAAAGCCGTCTTCGACGCTACCCTCTACAACGACCTGAATAACGCCGGCATCTTCGACCTGGTTTCGAAGAGCCTTGCTCCGCAGGCCACGCCCGGCTCGCCGCAGGAGATGGTGCTGAGCCAGTGGTCGGCGCCGCCGGCCAACGCAGCCATGGTCGCCTTCGGCGCGCTTTCGGCGACCAACGGGCGGCTGGTGGTCTACGGGTGGCTCGACGACACGCACAACACAGCCAGCCCGCAGGTGCTGAGCCAGCAGTACAACGAAGCGGCCAGCGAAGACATGGCGCGGACGATTGCGCACAGATTTGCCGACGCCATCATCTACCGGCTGGGCGGCGGCATCAACGGCATCTGCGAAACCAAAATCTACTTCGTCAGCTCGCGCACCGGGTCGAAAGAAATCTGGGTGATGGATTACGACGGCGAGAATCAGCACCAGATCACGCATTTCGGCAGCATCTCGCTCTCGCCGCACGTCTCGCCCGACAATTCGCGCGTCGCCTTCGACACGCTCGGGCGCAACGGGTGGGATGTGCGGATGTACTCGCTCGATCTGGGCCGGATGGTGAGCTTCCCCGGCGGCACGGCGGGCGGCAGCAATCACGCGCCCGCGTGGTCCGGCGACGGAACCAAGCTCGCCTTCTCTTCAGCGCGTTCCGGACACCCGGAGATCTGGGTCTCGGACGACAGCGGCGGCAGCATGCACCGTATCACGTCCTTCGGCACTGAGACTTCGCCCACCTGGAATCCGAAGACCAATTCACAGATTGCGTTTGTGAGTGGACGCACCGGCGAGCCGCAGATTTACGTCATGGACCAGGACGGCTCGAACGTGCAGCGCATGACCGACGGCGGGTACGCTGTATCGCCCTCGTGGTCGCCCGACGGCGCGATGCTGACCTTTAGTTGGAATCGCAAGTACGGGCCGGGCGATCCGGGCGGGCAAGACATTTACATCTTTGACATCGCCAGCAAGCACTGGCAGCAGAACACGCACGAGTCGGGCAGCAACGACTTTCCTTCGTGGTCGCCGGATCAGAGGCATATCGTCTTCGAGCGCACCATCGGTGGCCGCACGCAGATATGGTCAATGCTCTCCGATGGCACGCACCAGCAGCAGTTGACCAAAACGGGCAACAATTTTATGCCGAATTGGAGTTCCAAGTAATGGAGAATCCATCATGCGCCGATTTCAGGGCATGCAGGGCGCACGTGTGCAGAGACACACTGCAGCAGATACGAATGTGCGAACTTGAATTTTGAACTGTGCCGAGCCGCGGGCGCTTGAGCAGGCCCACGCCCGGCAAAATGGCCAGCCAGATACGAAACTTCCTTGAGAAGCTCAAGTGCCTGGCACTTTATCTGTTGTTCTGCAGTTTTTTCTTGAACGGGGACTAAAGCCGCAACGTCTGCGCCCTGCCTGGGATGCATCGCGACTAAAGAAAGGCTGGATTCCCGAAAATTTTTGAGATTCCAGAAGGAGTGAATTCCCTTGAAGAAGCGCTTGTATGTCTCTGCTGTTCTGCTCCTTGCCATGGTTGCCGTTACCGGATGCAAGAAGAAGCATCCTGTGGCCCCGCAGGCCTCGGCTCCCCCGCCAGTAACGCCCGCTCCCACGGCGCAATTGACGGCGACGCCGACGGTCATCTCGGCCGGCGACCAGGTACAGCTCTCCTGGCAAACCACCGATGCCACCTCGGTTTCGATCGATGGAATCGGCGACGTGCCCACTTCAGGCGTTAAGACGGTGACGCCTACCGAGTCCACCACCTACCACCTTGTGGCCAAGGGCGACGGCGGCTCGACCGATGCCTCGGCCCGCGTGACGGTGAATCCGCCGCCCGCAGTGCAGGCGCCCACCACCGGCATGAGTGCCGAAGAAGAGTTCAAGGCAAATGTCCAGGACATCTTCTTCGACTATGACACGGCCGATATTCGCAGCGACGCGCAGGCCACGCTGGCCAAAGATGCCAGCTACCTGAACGCGCACCCGGATATCAAGGTGGTGATCGGCGGCTACTGCGACGAGCGCGGCAGCGACCAGTACAACCTGGCTCTGGGCCAGAACCGCGCCAACGCAGCCAAGAACGCGCTGGTAAGCCAGGGCGTAGCGGCCAACCGCCTCCGCGTGGTGAGCTACGGCAAGGAGAAGCCGTTCTGCACGGAGTCGAACGAGTCGTGCTGGGCGCAGAATCGCCGTGCCGGCTTCGCGATGGATAACCAATAAAACCAGCTCCGCTGCCGGCCGTCACGCGCGGCAGCGGACCGCTTCAACAGCAGGATGATTCTTGAGATGGGCCGCACGGCAGAGACTCGCGGGCGGCGTACTCTGGTTGTACTTTGAGGGCGGCAGCTCC
>JASIJW010000593.1:0-5878 GCA_030050035.1 Acidobacteriaceae bacterium
CGCGTTGCGGCTTGTCGCTCATGCCGACGACGGCGATGGTCTTCGAGTTGCGAAGCATTTCGTCGATGATGTCGTTGGTCATAAGTTCACAGTTCGTAGTTCAGAGTTCACAGTGGATGACTAGAGCGCTAAACATCCAGTTCCTCGTCGGCGCCCGCGGAAACCGCAGTACCGCGGCGCTTGGCGAGCAGATAGCCGCGCAGGAATGGCTCAAGATAGCCGTCGAGCACCTTGTCCACGTCGCCCACTTCGACCTTGGTGCGGTGGTCCTTGGCCATGCGGTAGGGCTGCAGAACATACGATCTGATCTGTGACCCGAAGTTGATGTCGAGCTTGGAGTCTTCAAGCTTCTTCGATTCGGCGCGCTTCTTTTCGAGTTCGTACTCGTAGAGGCGCGAGCGCAGCATCTTGAAGGCCTTGTCGCGGTTCTTGTGCTGCGAGCGTTCGTTCTGGCATTGCACGACGATGCCGGTGGGATTGTGCGTGATGCGCACGGCCGAGTCGGTGGTATTCACGTGCTGGCCGCCCTTGCCGCCGGAGCGGTAGGTGTCAACGCGCAGGTCTTCGGGCCGGATATCGACCTGGATCGAGTCGTCGATCTCGGGTGAGACAAAGACTGAGGCGAACGAGGTGTGCCGGCGCTTGGCGGAGTCGAACGGCGAGATGCGCACCAGGCGGTGCACGCCGCTTTCGCCAGCGAGCTGGCCGAAGGCGTATTCGCCGCTTATGGTGAATGTGGCCGACTTGATGCCCGCTTCTTCACCGGCCTGGTAGTCGTTCATCTCGGTCTTGAAACCCTGCTGCTCCGCCCAGCGCAGATACATGCGCATCAGCATCTCGGCCCAGTCCTGGCTTTCCGTGCCGCCGGCGCCGGGATGTACGGTGACGATGGCGTTGAGCGGGTCGGCCTCACCAGAGAGCATGGTGCGCGCTTCGAGGGCCTCGGCAAACGAAGCCAGTTCCTTGATGCTCTTTTCCAAATCCAGGAAAACATCTTCGCCTTCGCGGGCCAGCTCGAAATAAGCGTCGATATCGCTGGTGCGGCGGACGAGCTCTTCGTCGTCGCCGACGAGCTGCTCAAGGCGCTTGCGGTCGCGCATCAAAGGCTGCGCAGCGGCAGGATCGGACCAGACCGAGGGGTCGGCCAGTTTGGTTTCAATTTCAGAGTGTTCCCTGCGGATGCGGGCAGGGTCAAAGATACTCCCGCAGGTCGCGCACCTGGGTGCGCACGGGAGCGTAGGCGAATTCGAGATCGTTCAGCGACATGGCTCGTGTGACCTGACTTGAATCAGCAAGTTAGCGAGTCAGCGGAATTAGCGGCGCCAGCGGAGTTATGGGTTTAGCTTCCGCGGCTCGCTTTTTGCTATCGACCAGCCGACTACCACTATAGAAAGTATGGCACATATCCATGCGAAGACGTCGCCGTGCGCGGTGTAGAAGGTGATGTCCGAGCGGAAGCCGTACTGCGCGGGCAGGGCGTCGACCTGATGGCGGGGAATGCTTTGCCGGACGCGGCCTTCGGGGTCGATGGCCGCGGTGACGCCATTGTTGGTGGCACGCAAAATCCAGCGGCGGTTTTCGATGGCACGCATGCGCACGATATTCAGGTGCTGCCAGGGTGCGCTGGTGTCGCCGTACCAGCCGTCGTCGCTGATGTTGACCAGCACTTCAGCGCCGTGGCGCGCAAACTGCCGCACTTCGTCGGCGAAAACCGATTCGTAGCAGATGAAGATGCCGTAGCGATGGGCGCCGTCGTTGCCGGAGGGGAGCAGAAATACCTGCCGCATTGTTCCACGCGAGAACTGGCCCACCCGACCGGTGAGCTTGTGGGCGAACGAGAGCAGGTTCTGGAAGGGAACGTACTCGCCAAAGGGGACGAGATGGATTTTGTCGTAGCGGCCGATGAACTGGCCGTCCGCACCGATGACCATGGCGGAGTTGTAATCGTTCCACTCCTGCTGCTCGGGCGAGAAATCGGTGCCAACTCCGCCGATAATCAGCGGCGCATTTACATCGAGTGCGATGGAACGCATCGCCTGCTGGAATCGCGGATCGCCTTGGACAAACGGCGCGGGCGACTCGGGCCAGACGACCAGATCGGGACGATCTGGAGGCTGCGGGCAGAGAGGCGCGATATTTTGCCCGGTGATCTTAGGAATTCCAGGAATGTACTCTCCGCACGTCCTGTGGGCCAGTTGGTCAAAGTAGGCAATATTCCGGTCCCACGCGGGGCCGGCCCAGTTGTTCTCGGCGCCCACGTTCAAGTTCGGCTGGATGAGGACGGCTGTGGCGCTGGGTGCGGGCTTGGGCGGCGTGAGCGTAACACCGATGCCGCCGGCCACCATGATTACGATGCCGGCGATGCCCCAGGTTCTGCGGTCGTTGACCGGATTGGTGCGGCAGCGCGTAAGCAGCAGGCCGCCGGCGATGAGCGCATTTACGGCGACGAGAACGAAGGTGATGCCGTAGACACCGGTGAAGGGGGCGAGCTGAGTGACGAGTGTGTTGTCTACCTGCGAGTAGCCGAGCTGATCCCACGGAACGGAGGTGATGCGCGCGGCGGCCAGATCGAGGCCGGTCCAGAGGAACGGCGCCAGGGCGAGCGTATTGCGCACCGAGCCCGTAGCCCGCCGCAGCAGCGCCAGGCCAAGGCCGAACAGGCCGAAATAAAGGCCCAGCACTGCACTGAAGCCGACCAGCAGCAGCGCCGAAACTACCGGCGGAAGGTCGCCATAGATGTGCATGGTGGCGTAGATCCAGTAGCAGTTGCCGCAGTACCAGAGGAAACCGCAGAGATAGCCAAGCAGAAAGCCGTTGCGCACCGGGTGAGCGCCTTCGGTCACTGGTTTTGAAAGCAGCGCGCAGAGCAGCGGCACCAGGCCGATCCACGCAAACACGGTGTGCCAGGCCGGCAGCGGCCCGGCAAGCGGAAAGGGAAGCTCGAGCAGCGCGGCGGAAACAACGGCTGCAGCAGCCGGCTTCCATAGCCGGCGAACTAGATGCGAGTTCGGACGAAGCAAGTTTGGACCGGCGGCTTCTCTAATTGCCGAGCGTTGCATACAGGGCCGAGTGTATCGCACCAGGTAGGCGGCACAGCTGATCCCTGCGCTTTCGTAGCCCCACTCCGCGAAGAGGGGTACAATCAGGCCATGTTAGTTGCTATCTTGCTAATGCGTCTGTTCGAGGTGCTGTTTTTTGCCGGCCTGGCAGGGTCGGCGATCGTGGTCATCATCAGTTTCTTCGAGGATGCTGGAGAGCTTTTTGGTGAAGACTAGAAGTACCATATTTTCAATTGCTTGCAAGCGTCCCGATGTTTCCGTTTGACACTGATCGAAAACGGCAATAGACTCAGCCAAGGGCGTCGGGGGTAGTAGCGCGCCCGTTTTTTACTGTAAGCCGCCGGCAGCCGCACCGGCACCTAAAAGATGGCCTCTTCCCGAACGACCGTTGCCCCGCCCAGTGACCGTGTCCGCCTCATCGTGGCCTCCTCGGTCATGCTCACCTTCATCTCCTTCTGGCGGGCCGCGGCCATCGTCCTCAATGACCTGGGCTCGTCAGCTTTCTACGCCGGCGGCATCGCCGAGCAGGCGATCGGCGCAGCCGCTCCCTGGTTCATCCTTGGCATCATGCTGTTCAGCTTTGCGGTGCGCGCGGTGTACGTGGAGAGCTGCTCCATGTTCACACGCGGCGGCGTTTACCGCGTGGTAAAGGAGGCCCTTGGCGGCGGTTTTGCCAAGCTGAGCGTCTCTGCGCTGATGTTTGACTACATTCTCACGGGGCCGATCTCGGGCGTATCTGCGGGCCAGTACATTACGGGCCTGATGAACGAGCTGCTGCAGGTGGCCAACCAGAGCCACTGGCTGCCCCCGGCGCTGATGAACACGCACGGCCAGCCCTTCCAGTTCAACATGGATTACACCTCGGCTCTGTTCGCCGCGCTGGTGACGATCTATTACTGGTGGATGAACATCAAGGGCATCGAGGAGTCCAGCGACAAGGCGCTGCGCGTGATGCAGATCACCACCGTGATGGTGATCATCCTGCTGGTGTGGGGTTGTTATTCGGTGTTCGCGACCGGCGCGCATTTGCCGCCTTCACCCATCCCGTCGCATTTGCACTTCAGCCATGATGCGCTCGGTTTCCTTAGAGGCACCAGCCTGCCGATCTTCGGCCTGTTCGGCATCATGATGGCCTTCGGCCACTCGATTCTTGCCATGAGCGGTGAGGAAACGCTGGCCCAGGTGAACCGCGAGATTCAGCATCCCAAGCTCAAAAACCTGAAGCGCGCAGCCATCGTCATCGCCATCTACAGCCTCATCTTCACCGGCGGCGCCACGCTGCTGGCTGGCATGCTCATCCCCACCTTCCAGCGCACCCACATCTACCAGGACAATCTGATTGCAGGCCTGGCGATGTACATGGTCGGGGCGCTGTGGCTGCGTATCGGCTTCCGGATCTTCGTGGTGGTGGTGGGTTTCCTCATTCTTTCGGGCGCTATCAACACCTCCATCATCGGCTCGACGGGCGTGCTGATGCGCGTGGCCGAGGATGGCGTGCTCACCGACTGGTTCCGGCGCCCGCACTCCCGCTACGGCACCAGCTACCGCATCGTCAACCTGGTGTTCGTCCTGCAGATGTTCACCATCATCGCCAGCCGCGGCAACGTCATCATGTTGGGCGAGGCGTATGCCTTCGGAGTCATCTGGTCGTTCACCTTCAACAGCCTGTCGATCCTGGTGCTGCGCTGGAAGTACAAAGGCGAGCGCGGCTGGAAGGTTCCGCCGAATCTGCGCATCGGCAAGACCGAAATCCCTATCGGCCTGCTATCGGTGTTTCTGGTGCTGCTCACCACAGCCACCGTCAACCTGTTTACCAAGTCCGTAGCGACCATCAGCGGTGTGGCCTTCGCGATTGCCTTCTTCGTGATCTTCACCATCTCCGAGCGCGTAAACCAGCGACGGCACGAGCAGACCGCCAAAGCGATGAAGGACCACTTCCAGCTCGAGCACCAGGAGACGATCAGCCGCGAGTCGGTGGCCATCCGGCCGGGCGGCGTGATTGTAACCATGCGCGACCCCGAAAACCCGGTGGCACTGAAGTGGGTGCTCGGCCGCACCAGCACGGAAGAGCGTGACATAGTAGTGGTGAGCGTGCGGTTGATGGGCGTAGGCGGGCCGGAGTATCTGAACGCCGACCAGCAGAGCTTCAGCGAGCACGAGCAGACTGTCTTCACCAAAGCGGTTTCCGTTGCGGAGAGTTTCGGCAAAAGAGTTTCGCTGCTGGTCGTGCCCGCGGGCGACGTGTTTGCGGCGCTGGTGCAAACGGCCAATTCGCTTGAAGTGGAGTCGGTGGTCTCAGGCATCTCCAGCTCCATGAGCCCCGAGGAGCAGGCCTTCCACATGGGCCAGGCCTGGGAAGCGCTGCCCGAGCCCAAGCGGCAGTTCAACTTCTGCGTGGTGGCCCCCAATTGCGAAGTGAAGGTGTTCTACATTGGGCCGCATGCGCCCACGCTCAGCCCCGATGACGTGCAGCTTGTGCACCGGCTGTGGCTGAACATGCGCCGCGACCCTTCAATGGCTGACCTGCACCACAGTGACATCATCGCTTTCGCGCTGTCGCGACTGGCCGGACAGTATGCACGCGAAAAGGCCGAGATCCTGCGCGACCTGCGCTGCGCGCGTCTCGCGGGGCCGGCGAAGCTGCAGCTCGGCAGCCCAGACCCGAACAACGTTCCGCCTTCGCCCCGCGCGGTGCGCCAGACGCGCGATCAATAAATTCCGCCGGTTCCCGTTTTCAAACTCTCCAATCACTCCGGTTCCGATTTGGCATCTCCCCGGATTCCTTTGTTCCCGGGCTCACCTCATTGGCACTTCCGCGC
>JASIJW010000594.1:0-4489 GCA_030050035.1 Acidobacteriaceae bacterium
AGGTTATCCGAATTCAACGACGCGAGCTGCCAGCTTGTCGGCTTCGACGACTTGTTGGCGGCCTGATTCGGGCAGGTGCATCCGCCTGGCACACAAATGCGTGAAGGGTGGTTATGCACTCACTCAGTAATCTGCGTCTATGAGAGCAGCTTGGCGATCAATCTACGATAGTCGGGCATTTGGTTCAGATATCCTTGCAGTTCTAATTCCGGAACGAATATCAATTCCGTCATCTCGTTCTCTGTCCTGTTGCAGAATTGCGCTTCCACTTCGCCGCGTTTGATTTTCATGTGCAGCAGCGCCATGAGAATCACATTCGAAGTTCCGGAGACGACCGCTCCAATTCCCGTCAGTTCGCTGACATCAGACCGGCGGAGGCCAGCTTCTTCCAGAAGCTCCTTGTAGATGTTCTCTTCAAGATCGGCGCCGCAGGCTATTTTCAATTCCTCCGGCTGGACACCTCCGCCGAATAAGTCCGCCATCCCATTCCGTGACCGCTTGCCGAAGACATAGAAGCCGTCGCTGGTGCAAACCAGGGCCACGGTTGAAAGATGATAGAGCGGCTTCAAACCGCGCCGCATGTGCTGCTCGTGCAGCGTGGGGTACGTCGCAATGTACCGGTATGGAATGATTCCCAGCTGAAGTTTTGCACCGCCCAGAAGCTCAGTTGGATCGAGGACCCTGTAATAGAGCCCGTCCCAAAGCGGCTGTGCCGGCCTCGTTTGTGCCGGCCTCATTTGTTTAAGCTTCATCTGCGCCCAGGCCGATTCGACCAAGGCGTTATATTCTGCGTCCGCGGTCCACGGGTCGCCGCACACTTCGATGTGAATCTCGCGAAGCGGAAGTGGCGGCCGGCACAAAATGTAGGGTGTGTACACAACTTGAAGACAGCAGACTGGAGGACAGCTCCGGCAGTTGGCGATGCGTCCGTCGCCAAAGCGGCGACGGACGCTGGCAAAATGGAGATTGCAGTTAGCGACCGTTCCGGTTGGCGGCTTCGGCGGCAGCCTTCAATTCGCGATTGGCCTGGTCGAGCAGATCTTTCGCTTTCGCAGCATGTCCGTCCATATCCCACTCATTGGCCTGCTGGGCCGCGACGATTTTGTTATACGCCTGATCGGTCAGGCGCTGCGCGGCGGCAAGGTTTGGATGCCGTCCCGGGTTGATATTGCGTTCAGGCGGATTCTGTGCAATGGTGACGCCTGCTGTGACCACTGCCAAACTCAATACACCAGTCCAGAGAAGAGAACGGCGTTCCATAGGTGTTACCTCCGGGGAGAAACTATAAAGGCAGGCTGACCCGGCGGCAAGACTTATCGCGTGAAAGACGGTTATCCGAAATCAGAAAGTAACGTGCCCTGGATCACGCAGGTGGCTTCATGCCCGGCAATACGTCCGGAGTTTTGGTTCCGCGTGCGGCCGGCAACACCGCTCCCGTGTACGGGGATTACACTGATTCGCGAGCGACCACATTTATTTTTGTGGGAGGGTTCATCGATGGTTTCCCGGTTGTTCGCGCCTGCCCTGTTTTGCGTGCTCACCGCTTCGTGTGTCGCGCAGTCTGCGTCTGCTTCGGCTGAGAAGCCCGAAACCAGAGTCGATGCGCTCTTTCAGAAGATGGACACGACGATCTCTCCCGGTTGCGCGCTCTCCGTCATCCGCGACCACAGGATCATTTACGAACGCGGCTACGGCATGGCGGACCTGGACCACGATATCCCCATCACGCCGACGACGGTCTTTCACGTGGCTTCGATGTCGAAGCAGTTCACGGCCGCAGCCATTCTGCTGCTGGCGCAGGAGGGCAAGCTCTCGCTCGACGACCCGGTGCGCAAATACATTCCCGAGGTGCCCGACTTTGGTACGCCGGTCACGATTCGCGAGCTGCTGCACCACACCAGCGGGTTGCGCGACCAGTGGGATCTGCTGAACCTGTCGGGGTGGCGCTATTCCCACGACCTTATCACCGATGCCGACGTTCTTTATGTTGTTTCGCACCAGCGCGATCTTAACTTTCCGCCCAACACCAAAGAGCTCTACAGCAATACCGGTTACACGCTGCTGGCGCAGATTGTGGCGCGCGTTAGTGGCGAGTCCTTTCGCAGTTTTACTACTGAGCGCATCTTCGCTCCGCTGGGTATGAAGAACTCGCATTTCCGCGACGACTTTCAGGAAATCGTGAAGAACATGGCCTACGGCTACGAGCCCTCCGGAGACACCTGGCGGCTGAGCGTGACCAACTTCGACACCGTAGGCGCCACCAGCCTGCTCACGACTGTCGAAGACTTGGCCCTCTGGGACGAGAACTTTTACAACCCGCGCGTGGGCGGACCTGCACTTATCCAGCAGTTGCAGGAGCGCGGAAGGCTCAATGATGGAGAGCAGATTGACTACGCTGCAGGTTTGGTTCTCGGCAAGTATCGAGGCCTTAATACCGTCGATCACAGCGGCGGCGATGCTGGCTACCGCTCCGACATGATCCGTTTTCCCGATCAGCATTTCACCGTGGCTTGCCTCTGCAATCTCAGCGCGGCCAATCCCAGCAACCTGACGCGCCAGGTGGCAGATATTTACCTGGCGAACGAGATGCAGCCTGCCGAATCTACTCATGTGGATGATCCCAAGCCGTTCATGCTCACCCCTGAGCAGATGCAGTCCAAAGTCGGCGTCTATGTCAACGTCAAAGACCCGGACGATCTGGTGCACTGGGTCATTAAGGACGGGAAGCTACAGGTGGGCAACATCGGAGAGGATATAACCTACTATGCAGAGTCGATCAGCGAAAACCAGTTCCAACTTGGCGACGTCGAGCACGTCGACATCACCTTTCTGCCGGGCAAAGCCGGAGCGCCGCAGCAACTTACGATCAAGCAGCCGGACGGCGAGATCGACACCTACTCCGCAGTCCCGGCTTTCGCGCCATCCGCGGCCCAACTTGCCGAATATGCAGGCATCTACAGCAGCCCTGAGATCGATCCGCTCTATGAGCTGAAGATTGAATCCGGCGCCAACGGCAAAGAGAGCCTTGTGCTGCACCACCTCAAGGGCAGCCCTGACACGCTGCAGCCTGTCACTCGTGACTTCTTCACTGCCGACGGCGGCAAAATCCGCTTTACGCGCAACAGCCAGGGTGCAATCAGCGGCTTCCTGCTCAGCACCGGACGCGTGCTCGATCTGCGCTTCGAGCGCGGACGTCCTGCTGTTCCTGCCCGGTAGTTGCCTCACAAGCCGCTCGACTTCGCCGCCATACTACTGTAATGCCATGAGATGCTCCGGCATCCAGTTTTCATTGTTTCCGCGTTCTTGCAATGATATGCTTTGGGCGCCCCGGAAACATACGGAAATGAGGAACTCAATCGATATGGCAAACGACCGAGTGTACTTTATTCCCTGGGACCGAACCACGGGTTCGACGCTGTCGAGCCGTTGCGACGAATACAACAATGCAAACAAAGCTTCGACGCATCATCAGCGAAACTGGACGCCTGTTTTCAATGACGATGCACATCCAAACGGAACAATCGAAAACATGGGAGTTGGATCAGGCAACCGGTTGGTTGTCGCCGGCCACGGAGCCGTGAACGATCCGAACATTTATGCAAGCGAGGCGGGGGATAGTCCTCTGAGCTATTCCCAAATTGCTGATCGACTGGAGGCCCATGGGCTCAAGAAATATTACTTTGGCACGATCGGCTGCGATGTGTGCCACAGCGCGGAAGGAGCCAATCCGTTCGCAAAACGGCTGGCCAAGGAACTCAGGAATCGGGGTTACAAGATGACCTGCGTTATGGGCTACAAGGGTGCGCTTTATTCGGGCTACTCGTCGAAAACGGATGCGCGCCTGGGCGGCCAACACAAGTACCGTCACCGCACTGTGGAACTGGCGGATGGCACCTTCGAAAAAACCAAGGATGCCTCAGAACGTTTCTACGGTTTTTGATCACGACTCGCACTAGCAGCTTACGCACATTGCGGGAACGAGATTAATGTTTCTTTGCGCTTAGTGTGTAACTCCCGCGTGGTGGGCGAACCTGCAGTTTCTATTCGTTAACCCGGACCGGCGCAAAAAGAGGAGCCTGGCGGTTCCTCTTTTTCTTTCTGGAGCCGGCGAGCTTAATTCTGCCGGTGTAGCTCTGCGCCCGGACGCGGCTGGAATAGAATGTCCCGGTCTTTGAATTCGGAGATTTTCCTGCAACAAATGAGAGTTGGCATGGAGATGAAAAATCATTTCGCCATTTCGCTCTGCGCACTTGTGCTTGCCGGGCCGGTATTCGCTGGTTCAGTATTTGCTCAAAGCGCGCAAATGCAACCAACGCCTCAGGTGGATCAATGGCATCTTCAGCACTACCCTTTTGACAATCCCGAATTGCCTACGGAGCAGCGCATCGATAATCTTCTTTCGCTCATGACGGTTGAGGAGAAGATCGACTGTCTTGGCACTGTTACCGGAGTGCCGCGCCTGGGTGTTCCGAATATTGGCAGCTCCGAA
>JASIJW010000595.1:0-4855 GCA_030050035.1 Acidobacteriaceae bacterium
CCGGCTTCGAGCAGCAGATCTGCCACGCGGCTATAGTGGTCAAGGCCCTTCTGGTTGACGGCGCCCCTGCCCGTGGGCTGAATTCGCGGCCATGCAATAGAAAAGCGATAGCTCTTCAGGTTCAGTTGCTTGATAATGGCGATGTCCTGCGGGTAGAGATGATAGTGATCGCATGCGACGTCGCCGGTGGCGCCGCCGCGAATGCGTCCGACTTGGTGTGTGTAGCGGTCCCAGATGGATTCGCCTTTGCCGTCCTCATTCCACGCCCCTTCCACCTGGTACGAAGCCGTCGCAATGCCCCACAGGAATCCGTCGGGGAAACCTGCGCCGGCGACTCTCGCCGTTGGAGCGGCATCCGATGTCTGCGTGGCCGATGAGACGGAATTGTCTGCGATTCCGCGGCCTGCCAGTAAAGCACTACCACCTGCCACCAGAGAATTTTTAACGAATTGACGGCGATCCATCGACTCTCCTTTAGCGGTCATTCCACGGGATAACTGCCGAGGGCGCATCCATCATTAAACCTCAAAGGAACCTCAAAGCCACCCTTTATTGCGCGCAATCCGGGCTGCTTCAAACCGGTTGGAAGCGCCTAACTTGGAGATCGCCTCGGATAGATAGTTGCGCACAGTTCCCTCTGTCAGCCGCAGGGAATGCGCCAGTTCGGCCGTGGTTTCGCCGTCGCCCGCGCGGCGCAGAATCAAACGTTCTCTATCCGTGAGGGGGTCTTTTTCCGCGCTCCATATCTGTGAGGCCAGTTGAGGATCCACGATGCGTTGTCCTCTGCTGGCTTTCCGGACGGCGTCGGCAAGTTCTTCCGACGGCCGGTCCTTGAGCAGATAGCCCGATGCTCCGGCCTCCAGTGCTCGCCGCAGATACCCCGGGCGGGCGAAGGTTGTCAGGATCAGGACACGCGTGTCCGGGTAAAGCTCTTTGACGCGCGCGGTGAGTTCGAGGCCGCTCATCCTCGGCATCTCAATGTCCGCAACCAACACTTGTGGCCGGTGCTTTCCGACGGCCCGAAGCGCCTCTTCCCCATCGGAAAAAGATCCAACCACCTCAATATCGGGTTCGATCGAGAGCAGCGCTGCGAGTGCGCCGCGCAGCATGCTCTGGTCCTCTGCCAAGAGAACACGTATCTTTTGTGTCACAAGGTATCCGCCTCTGCCGCAAATTGCGAAGCCGTTTGTACCGGAGACCAACTCTCAAGCGGCAAAGTCAGCTCAAGGCTTGTTCCTCCATTCGCAGAGCCCGTCAGCTTCATGGTTCCAGCCAGGGATTCAACTCGCTCGCGCATGCCACGCAGGCCATTGCCTTCACGAATCTTCCCACCCAGCCCATCGTCGTCAATCGTGAAATGAATTGTCCCGTCTCTTTCGAGGAGCGAAACATTGCACACGGTTGCGTGAGCATGGCGGACGATGTTGGTTACGGCCTCGCGCAGGGCGAGGCAAAGCACGTTCGCTTGGTTTTTCGAGATTTTGACCGGAGCGAGAACCGTGGTCAGCGTGACATCGGCCGCGAGCAGGCTTCGCCGGGCACGGCTGATTTCTGCGTCGAGACCTTCGGCGCGGAAACCAGAGACGGCTTCTCTGACCTCGGCAAGGGCATTTCGCGCGGTCTGCTCGGCTTCTGCAATCTCGTTCCATGCCCGGTTCGCGTCGCGGGAGAGTAGCCGCCGGGCAAGATCGAGTTTCACAGTAATAACAGTCAGGGTATGGCCGAGAAGATCATGCAGATCGCGTGCAATGCGCTCGCGCTCGGCTTCCTGCGACAGACGTTCGATCTCAGAATTTGCGCGCTCCAGGAGAGAATTGGTTCGTGCCTGCTGGGCGAAGGCAAAGTTGCTGAGCCCAAAGAACACGCAGTAGAAGAGGATGGTTTCCGCTATGGAAAAAGTGTGACCGAGGTATCGAGTTTCCGCCGCGACTGCAACCATCATCGCCGCCAACACAAGGAAAAACGTGCGCAAACGGACGAGAAAAAGGCAAAGCATCGCGAAAGGGTAGACGAATAACACATGGGCTTGCTGGTTGAGCGGGTAATAAAGAAAGACGAAGAGAAAAAAGAACACAAACGCCACAGTCTGCCGGCGCCCTGCAAGCTCCGCCACGAGAAAATAAAGAGTGACGAAGGCCGCATAAAGAACCGCAAACTCGATCCAGACCGCAGGCGAATGCCGATACGCCGGGATGGCAAAGAGATACGCGGCATAAAGCAACGCCACCCAGCGCACGATCCAACGGCCACGGAGAAACTTCCGCTTCGTGTCGGTGATGTGCGCGCCCGACCCTGCCGCGATTCGTTCCGCCGCATGTAGCTGTTCTTTGCTCATGCCTCCATCATCCCACCACGGGAACGGTCACGGAACCCAAAACTGTCATGCGGAATGGATGACAGGTGTCATGGTGACGCCCGTCATCTCTCATCGATGACAGCTGCTACTGTTTTCCTCCCGGCCATTTGGCACATTCTTCTCTCACCGTCACGCGAGAGCGTGAGTGGCAGCATGGAAAGCTGTACCGGTGAAATCAGGAGGCGAATCATGACGAGCATGAACCTTGAATTCTTTTTTGGCGCGCTGACCTTTGTGTGGACTGTGGGAGAAATCCTCCTTACCCTGGGGACAACAACGGGCTGGGGTCAGGGCAAGGTACTAGACCGCGGATCGCAGATCATTCTCTGGATGGTGTTTATTGCATCGTTCAGGATTGACCAGTGGATGCACACATTTCTGCCGGTTGACATGCCCGGCAGTTATAGCTGGCTGCGGCCGGTGGCTCTCTGCACTCTTGCCATCGGTTTAGGAGTTCGTGCAACAGCAATCGTTACGCTTGGCAGGGCCTTTAGCGCGAACGTAGCGATGCGTGCAGATCAGCAACTGGAGCGGAGCGGACTCTACAGCGTCCTGCGTCATCCCTCGTATCTAGGCCTGGAATTGATTCTCCTGGCCTGCGCCCTTCACACGCGTACATGGGCCTGTTTTGCCGTCATCCTCATTCCACCCACTCTGGCTATCCTGTATCGCATTCATGTCGAGGAAGCTGCGCTCAGAGTGACGTTTGGAGTGGAGTACGAACGCTATAGCCGCAGCACAAAGCGGCTCATTCCGGGCATCTATTGAGTGCTATACGGGCGGCGTGGCCTCTACTACCGGCACGCCCTTGGGTGGCGTGAATTGGAAGGAATCCGGTGGAATGGCTGCGTTGGGCTGCTGGGCGGCAAAACTGAACCGCGTTATAGCGCCATCGGTTTCGTCAATTTCGATTCCGGTGATGGCTCCATCAGCCGTCACGTTCAGGCTCAGGCGGCGGACGCGGTTCTCCTGTCCCTTGGGCTGACCGCTGAGAGTAAATGTGCCGTTCGCTGCCGGCGCGAGCGCGAGGTTGTTCAATTCCTTTTCAAGCTCGGTGTGGCCCAGCAGGAAGCGCAGCGGCGAGCGCAGGTCGTCCAGCTCCTTGGCCGGGGTGCGCTGCACCTGCGGGTCACCGGGGCTGTAGAACCATGCGTACTTGCCGTCGAGCACGAAGACCTTGCCCGAGGGAGACGTGTATTCCCACTTCATGCGGCCGGGCTTGCGCAGTAACAGCGTGCCGCTTTCGCTGCGGTTCATGCCCAGACCCTGGTACGACTCGGAAAATTCCGCCTTGAGCGAACGCAGCGCGTTGTAGTGATGGTCGACGCGCTCGGCGAGATCACGAACCGTAGGCTCGTGGACCGGCGGCGCGGGCGCCGTTGCGGCCAGGCAGACAGCAGGCAACAGTAGCGCGGCAGCCGTGAGCAGGCTGCCGCACCCGCGATGGAACCGGGCCCTCATTGCAGAGGCTGGCTGCAGTTGGTGCCGCCCGCAGGATCGAATTTAATTTCGCCAAATTGATCACTGCAGAAGCCGCGGTCGCCGGTCTTGCCCACAGTCTCAGGAACGGCTGTGACGGTGTACCCGGTGATGCGGTCCTGACCGCCGTTGCTCACTTTGGTGCAGTTCCCAATGGTGAAGATATAGCCGGACTTTATGCCGGAGGCAAGGTCCTGCGGGATGATCTGCGCACCGGTAGCCGAAGGCGCTCCGGATGCGGGGTCGCCGCCGAGAGCTTGCATGGTGCAGGCGAAGCCGGTGGTGGGGAATGTCGATTCGTACTGGAGCTGCGAGCTGCTGATCACTTTCATCGAATTGATGGCCGAGGTCTCGTTGGCCTTTTTCTTAAGGCTACCGATGGTCGGGATGGCCATGAGCATCAGGATCAGGATGATGGCGATGACGATCAGCAGTTCCATTAGCGTAAAGCCGTTGGAAACAACTGGCCGCTGCGCCCTGCGGCGAAAACAAGAGAGAGAAAGCGTACGATTCATTGGTGTTAGTGTGCCTCGTTCCAGCATTTCAGCGTGGATGCGTACGGGGCAGGACAGAAGCTCCCAGCCCATTCGACAAAATGCTATAACGTGAGGACGCAATTGGGGAAGGGAACGCTCGGAAAGGCAGGGACAAAGAAGGCAGGGAACAAGGGACCAAGGGAACGAGGGACCGAGGAGACAGGGACCAAGGAGCCTGGGAACGATGGAACGTCGGACCGTGGAGCGAGGGGGCAAGCGAGCTAAAGGGAAGAGAACTGGCAGTTCTGGTTTTCTCGTTCCCTCGTTCCCTTGTTCCCTTGTTGTTCCCTTGTTCCCTTGGTCCCTTGGTCCCTGCTTTTCAGCACTCGAGCTGTGAGCGGTTCAGCTTCAGTTTGTCCAGCCGGCCTAGCAGGGTTATGGCGATGGCGTCGGGCACGAAGAGGCGCTGCGCCATCATCTGCACCTGCGCCGCCGTTACCTCGCCGATGCGGGCGATGATCTCGTCGACTGTGAAGAACTGGCG
>JASIJW010000074.1:0-6030 GCA_030050035.1 Acidobacteriaceae bacterium
CTTTGATCCGGCGGAAGTAGGCGAGCTTCCAGCGATCCGGCGCCACACGGCCCATAGGTTGTGCGGTCTTTGCAAAATCCGTCGGCATGCCGGTGTAAGCGTGATACAGATCAGCATTGGCGGGGTTGGAGCCATCGTACGGAACGCCCGCCAACGGCCCGATCGTATCGCTCAGGTATGCGGGAGCAAACCAGTCGAAACTGTTCGAGAGATGCTCGCTGATGCCGAAACGCAATCCGCGCTTGCGGGCAGCGGCGCCCCACATGCCCACAATGTCCTCGCGCGGCCCTGCATTCACCGAATTCCAGCGCTGCTGGTACTTCGAGTCCCACATATCGAAGTTGTCGTGATGCACGCCCATCGTAAAGAAGTACTTTGCGCCGGCATTTGCATAGAGGTCGATCAGGTGATCCGGGTCCCAGTGATCAGCAGTAAACAGATGGATCAAGTCCTTATAGCCGACCTTCGATGGCGGTCCAAAGCGCTTCACATGATACAGGTTCTGCGGCGAACCCTGGATGTACATGTTGCGCGCATACCAGTCGCCGTCGCCGATTGCCGATTGCGGACCCCAATGCGCCCAGATGCCAAACCTGGCGTCGGCAAATCAGTCAGGAATCGTGTACGCCATAAGAGAGGGCCGCGTGCCAGTGAACCGGCCGAGAGTAAGCTCGATACCGTTGCCAGTGGTCTGCGCCATTGCCGCGAAACTGCGTTTCATCGCAATCGCTGGAATGGCGCTGCCCATCAGCCGCATTGCCTGCCGCCTGCTGAATTTCATTGTTCTCCCTTGTTCAACTTCCTTCGCTATCCACCTGGCAGCGGGCCTCTTTGTTTCTTTTGCACTATCAACTCGAAGCTATTAGGTCTCCCCGCGGCGACACGCCTCACACTACCTGGTTGGAGGCGGCTACGCGTCCATACCAATATCCTGAATCCTTTACGATTCGGCGCTGGTCCCGGAAATCGACCCAGACAAGACCGAACCGCTCAGTGTAACCGCCGCGCCATTCGAAATCGTCCAGTAGGCACCAGGCGTGATATCCGCGAACGCGCGCGCCGTCCTGAATAGCCCGCGCAAGTTCACTCAGGTGAGCCTTGTAATACGCAATTCGCTGCAGGTCGGGAACCCGCCCGTGCACATCGGGACCGTCGCCGTAGCAGCAGCCGTTCTCCGTAATTTCGATGATCGGCTTGTCGTACTCCTTTGTGATCCGCATCACTATGTCATAGTGCCCTCTCGGCCATACCTCCCATCCATTGCCAGTCAGCGGGCCATCTGTGCCTCCACGCGACACCGCACCCAAGGCTTCTTCCCCCTTCTCGCCCGGAGCGTTTTTCTTGGCAGATACCAGGTATCTGTTGTAGTTGTTGATTCCGATCCAATCCAGTGGTGCATGCATCAGTTTGTCGTCACTGGGCCGGTATCCCATTTCCTCCAGGGGAAGGTCGCCGACAAACGCCTGCGGATATCTGCCGCGCATGGCCGGCTCAAGAAACCACAAATTCTGCCATGCGTGAAATCTCTCCGCAGCAGCTTCATCTTCGGGCGTATCGGATGCCGGATAGCATGCATACATCGCAAGCGCGCTTCCCACGCTTGCGTCTGGAGTGAGCGAATGAATTGCGCGATATGCCTGCCCTTGAGCAAGGTTGACGTTATGCTGTGCCCGGAGCGCTTCAACGAAACTTGTCTTTACTGGGTCGTCCACCGGATAGCCATAGCCGTAACGCGCAAACACCGTCGGCTCATTGAGTATGGCCCAGTTCTTAACCGTGTCCCCCAACGCCTTCACAACAATCTCCGTATACTCCACGAAATGCGCCACGGTGTCGCGTGAGCGCCAGGCTCCCTGCGCCATCAGCGCCTGCGGAAAATCCCAGTGGAAGAGCGTACACAATGGGCGAATGCCATTTTCGAGCAATACGTCCGTGATCCTGCGATAGTGGTCCAGCCCCTTTTGATTGACTGCACCTCGGCCATTGGGTAGAACACGCGGCCAGGAAATGGAGAGACGAAAACTCTTTACATTTAATTGCTCTTTCGCCAGCCGAATATCGCTCGCATATCGGTTATAAAAATCGCAGGCGACATCGCCCGTTCCAGCCGCCAGAATCATACCCGGCCGGTGGGTATACCGGTCCCACACCGATTCGCCTTTGCCATCTACATTCCATGCACCTTCCACTTGGTATGCGGCAGTAGAAACGCCCCAGTAGAATCCCTGCGGAAACGAATGTAGGGAGCTCGCGCTCCCTCCTTGCGATTCCTCCCGCCAAGACCCGGCGAGGACGCTTGAATCCATTTTCGTCAATGACTGCGACGCGAAAGCAGCTGCCGATCCAAATACGAAATCCCTGCGATCCACCCATCCTCCCTTGTCCACAATCTCTACTCATGAACCCAGAAGCCAGTTATCTGTATTCATCCAAGTTTATTTTCTTCAATAAAGACTGAACATAGACCTTCGCCTCGGCTGGAGGCTCTTAAGGTGTCTGTACGTTGGTGATAGCCTGGTCAGGATCCGGTACCAAGACAACGTCGCGCAACCATTGTTCTGGTGGGTCGTTTCCTGCAATCGCAATGCGCGCATATACGGCTGCCGGTGGTACTTTCACAACCGTGGCCGTGCCCGCCGTTTGGCTTGCGGCAATGTCAATGGCCGGATCGTTCGTTCTCTCCCAGTGCATGGCCATCCACTCCAAGG
Organism: Acidobacteriaceae bacterium; assembly: GCA_030050035.1. Taxonomy (GTDB): domain Bacteria; phylum Acidobacteriota; class Terriglobia; order Terriglobales; family Acidobacteriaceae; genus Telmatobacter. Next base: position 2,709 of record JASIJW010000074.1, read on the forward strand.
TCGCTCTGCGCTTCCTATCCGACTTTGGCACAACGAATGCGCGGTAAGAGTGACCCTGCAAGACCGGGATGTTATCCGAAAGCCAGCAGTGGCATTGATCGTCATGATGCCAATGGTCGGGAGCCGCCGCGGTCACCCAGTGCAGCGAGAATGAGTCATCCTGAACCAAGTTACCCGGGGTCGATGATGCTCCTAAGTGCCACTCGAAGTGCAGCTGCTCGCCCGTGGTCACTGTGAAGGCAGGGATAAACAATATCGCCGCACCAGGCCGCTCGATTGTGGCGCGATATGTGCCGGCTGGCAGATTCCTGAATACGAATGTGCCCGAGTATCGACCGGCATACCGATCGTTGTTCGCGCTGAGGGTGCTGAAATTGGTCCCCAGCAACACGAGTTTGGCGGGAAGTAACGGATGTTCGGTAAGCGCAGGGGCAGTGACGGTGGCGACTATCGAGGCGGTGTCGTCCGGATCGGTTTTTGCAGAAAGGACCAGCAGCGTATGAATTACGTCGGCCGTTACTCTGGCAGTCTCTTCTGCACAGTCAAGCGCCATGGGGGCAATGTGAGCTCTGTCGTTGGCGTCCGCATAAGGCAACATTCGTTTTGCGATGGCCGCATTGCGTTCGATGAGGCCGTCCATCCGGTGCTCGAGCCCCTGGACTGCTTCCTGATCGGTATTGCCAAGCAGTTGTGGATGGTAGCCGCGCAGATCGATCCGGCTGGCATCCAGCCAGTTCTCCATTTTTGTGTGATTGGGGCCACGCAGGCCGATGGTGTGCGGAGGCGAGCCGGAGTCTGTAACGAAGTGCAGAAGGCTTCCCATCCATCGCACGGCGTTTTCCTGGTCTTCTGTCCGGAGGGCCTGTAATGCTCTCAGGAAAAACGGGCCGTAGGTTCCATGAACCTCGGGCATCATGTGTTCAAAGAAATGGGGTGCGGCGGGAAAGAGCAGGTAATCGTTACCGAAATACTCGGAGTCGACCTGCGGGTAGTCCTCCGTGGTGACGTGCCAGTTCTCCTGATCGATGATGAGCGAATTCATCCAGTCGCCCATCTCCACGGTATCGCGCAGGTGCCTTGCCTGGCTACCGAGGCGGATGGCGATCTGATCGTCGGCCGGTATGGCTGTGAGGGCGCCATCAACAATCTGCTGATGAGGGATACCACCCCATGCGAACAGGTGAGGAACCGCGAGGCCCGCAATTACTGCGAAAGAGATAATGGCAACGATGATCGACAGCTTAGCCCTGGTGAGATTCATCTGTGTGTTTTCTTTTCCTTCGGGTTTCTGCTGGTCACCGCAACGCCTCAGCGCGAGAGCTGCGCTGAGGCGTTGGTTTGATCGAGCATGAGGTGAATAAGCGGCGATTTTCTCTATTCCTGTCCGCCGCGGCCGAAGATGTAACGCAGGGAGAACTGAAATTCGCGGGAGTCGTTCGGGGAATCTCTCTCCGAAGTGATTGACGCAAACGCGCTACTCGATGGAGTGAGGGTGCCGGGCTGGCCAAAGTTAGGCGTATTGGTGATGTTGAACGAATCAGCACGGAACTCGACCACATTCCTCTTCTCAAACGGCAGGATGAAATTCTTTTGAATGCTCATGTCGGCACGATGGAATGCTGGACCGTAGCCGTTGCCGGGAGCAGCGCCCATGGGAGCGAAGTTGGTGACACTGGGCGTGGTTTCGGTTGCGGAGGTTGAGGTATAAGCATTGGCATTCAACCAGTGCGTCAGCGTGTGCGCGCCAGTGAAGATCTGCGACCAGTTGGGAGTGGCATAGCACCCTGTGCCCGGCGCATTGGTCGCGTTGCAGCTGACGTTCACAGGCTGCCCGCTCTGGTACGTGAAGATACCGCTTAGATTCCAGCCACCGATAAAGGTGTCGGCTAAACGATTGTCGTGGAGCCAGTGGCGCTCGAGGCCGAAGGGCAATGCCCAGATCCCGCCCACGTGCACAACGTTGACGGACTCGAAGTCCTCAGGGCCATATTCGCCTTGCATGCCCCAGCCAGGAATTAGAGGCCCGCGATAGCTTTCGGAATTGAAGAGGTTGGAATCCGATCCGTAGCCAAGGAAACGCGACCAGGTGTAGTCGGCGATCAGGCTCGTGCCGTTGGTATTCAACTTCTGGTACTTCACCTGCATGGAGTTGTAGTTGTTCGAGCCTTCGTTCCAGTCGTAGTAGTTGCTTTGTGAGAGGCATGGATATTGATCGTAATATACGTTCTTGTCCTCGCTCGTTGGATTGGGATTGCCCGGGTCCACGTCATGATAGAGACCCGTATCGTTGCAGGTAGGGCTCGGCGTTACAGGACTGACTGAGAACGTGGTTGGTATCATCATGTCGACTTTGTTACTTTCGATCGTGCTCTCAACGTGCCGGTTCAGCGTGCCCACGTAAGCGATCTCAATGGACTGGCTGTTCGAGAGCTGCTGCTGGAGCGTGAGGTTCATGCTCTGGACATACGGTATGCGGAAATTGTACTGATTGCCACGCGGCGAAATCTGATAACCCTGAGCCTGCGAGGGCGTTAGCGGAACTGCCGCAAGCCCCTGGTCCATGGGACCGATCTTGTCTCCGGAGTCAGATGCCAAGCCGCCCGCGTTGTTCGAGGTAATATTCACCGAGAACGAGAATGGATAATTGTCTCCCGCGTTGTAGCCATCGCCGCGCATGTAGATGCCTGCATAGGAAAGGGCATATCCGCCGCGCAATACCGTTTTATTGAAGACCTGCCACGCAAAACCGAAACGAGGGCCGAAGTTATTCTCGTTCAGATTCCGGAGCTGGTGATTCGAGGTGTAGACAAGCGCGATGTTCTCCTGCTGTAACAGCGCAATGAACGACGGAGAGAGAGTTACGTTTTTCACGCGGTCGTCGATCAAATACATCGACTGCCCGCTTGGATTCGCGAAGCTCGGGACGAAATTGGCGCCATGGCCATAGTGGTCAATGCCGTCCTTGAAGTACTCCCAGCGCAGACCGGCGTTCAGCGTAAACCGCGGCAACGCTCTCCAACTGTCCTGGATGTATGTGCCGAAGTAGGGACGACGGTAGTCCTGCTGGGTCATCGGGGAAGCTTCAATCTGGCTTGCTCCGCCGACGTAGTTGTAGGTCTGGCAGCCAGTTCCGCTGCCCGGCGTCTGGGAGATGACCGTGCAGCCGGTGGATACCGAGGAGGTCGTTGGCTCAATCACAAATTGCGAAATGGCCGTGTTTGCGGCATTTCCGCTCGCAGCAGCGCCGGTACTACTCAGAACCGTCGGCTGATCGGAGTAACTACCGGTGTAGGGAAAGTACCCGTGCGGGAACTGGGCGCTG
>JASIJW010000596.1:0-4764 GCA_030050035.1 Acidobacteriaceae bacterium
TACCTCCGTACCACCAAAACCAGTTTGGCGCGACGCTGGGCGGTCCTTTCCTCAAGGACAAGCTGTTCTGGTTCGGAGATCTTGAGGTCCTCCGCATCATATCTCCGACGAACGGCACTTACACGGTTCCCACGGCGCTGATGCGGACGGGCGACTTCAGCGAATTGCTGAGCAGCAATCCGACACTCAACGGCCACGTCACAACGCTTTATGAGCCGGGCTCGGGCGGAGCCACGCCGCTGGGCGCGCCGTGCGGCAATAACACTCCGGGGGTCACGCAGAAGTTCTGTCCAGGCGAGATCGACAAGGTGGCGGAGAACATTCTCAACCTGTATCCGCAGCCTAACAACGGTCCCACGGGCCTGACCTCTAACAACTACGTCGTCAACACCAGCACTGGCGACAACGCCGTCTCCTGGGATGGGCGCATCGACTGGAACCCGACCGCGAAGGACCAGGCCTTCTTCCGCATGAGCTATTACAACGAACGCGGAACCTACAACCCGCCGTTGGGCACAATTCTCGATGGCGGCGGTTATGGCAGCGACGGCTCCAACGTGAACATGGGCGAGAACTATGCGCTCAGCTACACGCACACCTTCACTCCAACGCTCATTAACGAGTTCCGCTTTGGATACAACTGGGGCCATCCGCAATGGGTGCCGTTGAGCGCCAACACCAATGTCTCGGCTCAGGAAGGGCTGGGCGGCATTCCCTATTCGCCCGGCAATGGAGGATTGCCGAACACAGCCATCAGCGGCCTCAGCGGCATTGGCGGCCCGCAGTGGTATCCGGCCATCGAGTACGAGAACGTGTTCCAGTTCCTCGACAACGTAACCAAAGTGAAGGGCCGGCACACCATCAAGATGGGTGTTGACTACCAGCATGTCCGCGTAGCCACCACGGCACCGATCGCGCCGCACGGCTACTACGACTTCAGCGGTTTCTATACCAGCAACCCCAGCGTGAGCAATACCGGCTTCGGCGCTGCCGACTTTCTCGCAGACAACGACACGCCTGCGGGAGCGCCCGTTGGATCCGCGCCCGGCTCGATCGACAATGCCGAGCTGACCGCGTTTTTCAACATTGATAACGTCCGCTGGTACCGCGCCGCCTACGTCCAGGACCAGTGGAGAGTCATGCCCAAGCTCACGCTGAACGTTGGTCTGCGGTATGAGAACTTCCAGCCCGTGGAGGAGCGTCACGATCACCAGTCGCTGTGGTATCCGACGTCCATCGCACCCGGAGCCGGTACATCGAACTTTGTGCTGGCCGCCAGCCAGAAAAACACATATCTGGCTCCTGGCTTCCTGAACCTGCTGGCCAAGGACCACATCAACCTGGAGTACACGGGGACTCGCTCGCTGGTGCAGCCCCAGTACACGCAGTTTGCTCCACGCGTCGGTCTTGATTACACCGTGACCAACAAGTTGGTGGCACGCGCCGGCTTCGGCCTGTTCTTCGGCGGATTGGAGAGCATTGGCGGCGCGCCCAATCTGGGCTACAACTATCCCTTCCAATACACGGTGAACTTCAAACGGCCGGCGTGCCTAACCAACAACTGCGAGAGCATCGGGCAGACCTACGGGATCAATTTGGCGCAGGGCTTTTCGACACAGCCCGGCTGGAACAATGGGCTGGCCAATGATCCGAATCCGTCCACGCCGGGACTGGTGGGCGCGCAGGCGCAATACAAAACCCCATACACACAGCAGTGGAACTTTTCGCTCCAGTATGCGTTCTCGAACACCATGAGCTGGACGGTGGGCTACGTGGGCAACAACTCCAGGCACATCGAGGGTTTCCCGGACCAGAATGCTCCTGACGGGCTGGTTGGTCCGAACGATAACGCAAACCTTATCCGGCCGTTCCCAGACTTCAGCGGCTCGCAGTTCGACATGCACGAGGGCGTCAGCAGCTATAACGCGCTGCAAACGACCTTGCAGAAGCAATATACGAACGGACTCTCGTTCGTGGCCGATTACACCTGGGGGCACGCCTTTGACGATACGGAGACGCCGCTGAATGGCGGTGGGAACCTTTACCGCTCGCCGCTGGTACTGCCCATGGGCATCGAGTATGCGAACTCCGACTGGGATGTGCGTCAACGGGCTTCTCTCAACGGACAGTACGACCTTCCCTTCGGCAGAGGAAAGAAATACCTCAACCAGGGCGGGATCGTAAACGGAGTGATTGGCGGCTGGTCGACCGACCTGGTCTTTACCACCCAGACCGGTCTTCCCTTCAGCATCAATCCGAACAACAGCGGTGCGAATGGAGCCAACGCCCGGCACGCTTACGTTACGGGTAATCCTTATGCGGCGGGTGGCTCGCCGAATTCCACTAACTCCAGCATCAGCTGCGCCACCAGCACGAAAAACATCACGAACTGGTACAACCCGTGTGCCTTCTCCAACCCGCTGCCGGGCAGCGACATTGCCAATACGCAAACCTCGTCGAACCCAACCGGCACGCCGCTCGACACGCCCGGGGCAGTGCTTCCTTACCTTGGACCGGCTCGGAACCAGCTCTACGGGCCGGGCTACAACCGCATTAACATGTCGCTGTTCAAGAGCTTCACGACTTTCCACGAACAGCACCTTGACTTCCGCGCCGATGCCTTCAACCTGTTCAACAGCCCGGCCCTGAATACTCCGAGCGCCAATAACGTCAACTCCAACGGCGGGCAGATCACCAGCACGCACAATATGGGCCAATTCACACCCAACAGCCGCTTCCTGCAGTTAGCATTGAAGTATTACTTCTAGGAAGCAGCTCTAACCCGGTAACATCAACACGCCGGAGCTCCTTGAGGAGTTCCGGCGTGTTTCGTTTGCGGCCTACTATGCTCTCTTATTTCCCTGCTCGATCTCATTGCGCGGCGCTGCTCGCAGCGTGTGTTCTTACCATCGCAGTCCCCGCTGTTCGCGCGCAGCAGGGCGCGATGACCTCAGCCGATCAAGCCGCTTTCCAGCAGGCTCTGCAAGAAGTCGATAGCGGCAGAGCACAGCAGGCCGAGCCGGTGCTGCGGGGGCTGGCACAGCGCTATCCATTGAATGACCAGGCGAGCGAAGCGCTCGGCTTGATCTACGCCGAAGACGGGCAAATGGCGCGTGCCTTGCCCTACCTGGAGCAGGCGTGCAAAGACGCGCCCGGGGCGGCGCTGAACCATGCCAACCTGGGAACTGCGTGGCTGAAGCTCGGCCGCACCCGCCAGGCGGCTACAGAGCTCGCGGCTGCGGCGCGTCTTGACCCACAAAACGCCGAAACCTTCTCTGCGCTTGGCCAGGCTTACATGCTCCTCAAGGATCCAGCCGATGCGGCACATGCATTTTCGCGTGCCGCTGCTTTGGGCGACGGCGACCCCGGCCTGCTCTACAACTGGGCGCTCGCGCTCAGCCAGGATCACCAGGCTGCGGAGGCCGCCAAGGTTCTCGATCAGATTTCTGCAGACCAAATGACAGATCAGGCAGAATCCCTGGCCGGAGAAGTCGAGGAGAGCCTCGGAAATTATCTTTCCGCGGTCAAGCACGATCAGAGGGCCGCGGAGATGAATCCCAGCGAGGACAATCTCTACGCGCTCTGCGTTGAATTTCTGCGCCATTGGACGTGGGATGCCGCGACCAAAACAGCGACCTACGCTGCGGAGCGATACCCCGCGAGTGTACGGATGAAGCTAGTCCTTGGCATAGCGCTGTATGGAAACAAGCGCTTCGCAGACGCAGCCAAAGTGTTTGACGAGCTGCTCAAGAAAGATCCGGACAACAACGTTGATGCCGATATGCTGGGGCGCACCTGCGGGGAAATCTCTGGAGAAAATGCGAACTGCAATACCTTGGTGACCTTCTCGAATCAACACCCCGGCAATGCGTCCGCGGCGTTCTACGCGGCCCGACAAATTCTGGGGCGGCCGCATTCACCTGCCGAGCTCGACCAAGCGGAAGAATTGTTGAGGCGAGCAACAGTGAAAGACCCTAAGCTGGCTGACGCATGGTATCAATTCGGAATTCTGGAGGCGGAGCGCAAGCAATGGCCGCAGTGCGCACAGATGCTGGAGAAAGCCACGGCACTGGAACCTGAACTCGCCTCTGCGCACTATCAATTGGCCATTGCCTATGCTCATCTGGGGCGAGACTCCGATCGAAAAATAGAACTGGCCTTGTTTCAGAAATACAGCTTGCAGGAAAAGGAGCACGTGGACACAGAGGTGCGGGCCATGACCGTGTTCCTCACAAAATCACAGTGAGACATGGGGTTGCGGCAGAGCCCGCATCCCTTGCAGGCCCCCGCGGGATCGTGAACCGAGATCGCGGAACGCCGCCTCAGTTGGTCAGCGTCAACGTCCAGTGCTCATTTGGCGCTCCGGAGACATCCTGCCATTGGTCAACGACACCCGATGTGCCATTCACTTCCAGATCGAGTCCGCTGTTCACATTGATAATCCGGTAACCGCCGGAGACCGGCAGCAGTGTCCAATGTTCTTTGGTTGCACTGGAGCCGCTATCCTGCCACTGGTTCACGGCGCCGCCATTCGATTTGCTAGCGCCGCTCACTTCCAGATCGAGCCCGCTGTTCACGTTGACGATCCGGTATGATCCATCGCCTACTGCCATCAGGTTCCAGTGTTCGTTGTTCGCTCCCGAAACATCCTTGTATGTGTCGACCGTGCCGCCGTCCGCAAGGCTCGCGGAGTTGACTTCAAGATCAAGGCCATTCTTGACGTTCACGATCTTGTAGATGTCCTGCCCGACTTCGGACCCGGCG
>JASIJW010000597.1:0-2746 GCA_030050035.1 Acidobacteriaceae bacterium
GCGGCAGCTCCAGTTGGAGCAAGGACCATTTGAAGTTGTACAGGTCAGCAAAGAAGTGCGGCGGAGTGACGGTTCGGCGCCGCGCGGGAACCGGAGCAGGAACCGGGTTAGCGGAGGCGGCCGTCATTATTCGCCATCACTGCCGTAGGATGCGCGGCTGTGGCACGCTTAGTCCACACCTGGCGCGGCTGCAGCGGCGCGGTGGCAGCGCAGGCACAGAGGCCCAGGCTATTTTTCTACAGGGGCCTGCTTTGTTCCGTGTCCCGGCTCTTTCCACTGCGCACGCGATTGCATGCCCAGTCGCGCTCCGATAGCACCTGTCGGGGAAGTTCTGTACAGAACAAGCTGGAACGACATAACCCGGCATCTCATAGCAAGAACACAGGCGGAGGTTCATGCCCCCGAGGGAAATCAGGCAGGTCAACATAGCAGAGTCAGCCAGACGGCTGTTGAGTTTTTCATCGTTGCGGCCGGGGCAGGAGGAAGCCATCAGCTCGCTCCTTGCCGGGCAGGACACGGTGTTTGTCGCCCCCACGGGGTCGGGCAAATCGGCCGTCTACCAGATCGCCGGCAGCCTCATGCACGGAGCGACGGTGATCGTCTCGCCGCTGATCGCTCTCCAGAAAGATCAGGCTGAATCGATCGAGGCCAGCAATCTGGCCGAGCCCGCAGTGGTCAACTCCACGCTCGCTGCCGCCGAGCAGCAGGAACAACTGGACCGGATCGGCGAGGGCAGGGCTGAGTTCATCCTGCTGGCGCCGGAGCAACTGCACAAGCAAGAGACAATCGATCGGCTGAAAGATGCCGGCGTGGCGCTCTTCGCGGTCGATGAAGCCCACTGCATCAGCCAGTGGGGCCACGACTTTCGGCCCGATTATCTCGAGCTGGCGAAGGTCATCGATGCGCTTGGCCATCCGCCGGTGCTGGCCATGACGGCGACCGCGTCGAACGAAGTGCGCACGGAGATCATCGAGCGCTTGCGTTTGCGCGACCCGAAAGTCATCGTGCGCGGCTTCGACCGGCCGAATATCTCGCTGCGCGTCGACAGCTTCGGCAAGGAGAACGAAAAACTGCAGGCCGTGCTGCGGCGCATTGAGTTTGCCGACAAGCCCGGCATCGTGTACGTAGCCACGCACGCGCATGCTGAAACCATCGCAGAAGAGCTGCGCTCGGTGGGCGTCGAGGCCTTGGCCTATCACGGCGGGATGAAAGCCAAAGACCGCGAAGCAATCCAGAATCGCTTCATGAGCGGCGAGATCCCGGTGATCGTGTCCACTAACGCCTTTGGCATGGGCGTAGACAAACCCGACATCCGCTTTGTCTACCACGCCGACGTGAGTGAGTCGCTGGATGCCTACTACCAGGAGATCGGCCGCGCGGGCCGCGATGGCAAGCCGGCCGAGGCCGTGCTGTTCTACCGCACGCGCGACATCTCCGCGCAGCGCTACAAGACGGGCGCGGGCAAGGTAGATGCCGAGCAACTCGGGTCGGTGGCCAGCGTTCTCGTCAAGCCCGACGGGCCCCAGACCTCCGAGAGCCTGAGCCGCGAAACCGGCATCCCGGCCCGCAAGCTCACCAACATCCTGCACAAGTTCGAGGAGGCCGGCGCGGCGCGCAAGCTGGCCAGCGGTCAGATTCGCGCAACGCCCGAGCAGTCCGCAACGGAGATCACCGAAGCTGCGCTCCGCCAGCAGGAGTTTCTGAAAGAGCTGCGCGGCCGGCGCCTGGAACAGATGCGGGACTACGCCGAGACCCGTGGCTGCCGGCGCGAATACCTGCTGCGCTACTTTGGCGACGACTACTCCGGCCCATGCGGCAACTGCGACCGGTGCGAAGCGAGCGCGGCTTTGCGCATGCGCCGCGGAGCCTGAGCTGAGCCGATTTCATCCGTGTCCGAATTGCCTATCCGCATCCAATCGCCCGCATCCAACGAGCCTCGCATCCAACGAGCAAGGAGGCGTTCGCAATGACCCTTGCAACCCGAGCACTTGAACAAGTGGAAAAGCGGCTGCCCAAGGTGATCGACGCGCGCGCGCACGGCGTCATCGATTATTGCCACGCGGGATTCTTTCTCGGCATGGCCTGGTTTCTGCGCAAGCGGGAGCCGCGCGCCTCGTGGGCGGCGCTGGCAACGGGCTCGTTCCTCCTGGCTGAGGCTCTGTGCACTGACTATCCGCTTGGCGTCGTCAAACAGCTCCCGTTCGAGGTGCACGGCCGCGTGGATGCAGCCTTTGCCGCCTCCTCCATGGCGCTGCCGCGGATCCTGCACTTTGAAGGCACGCCCGCCGCGACCATCTTCAAGGGCAACAGCCTGGCCGAGGCCGCCATGGTGGGTATGACGGACTGGAGCAGCTAGCGCGCGCATCTCGAATTGGCTAAGCACGGGGCTTTCAGCCGGGAATTTGGGGCGCAAACGGAGGCTCTGGCCTGCCGGTGAGCCTTCCTGTATACTGAAAAGAGCCTGAAAAGACAGGGGAAAGCCCTGTCTTGCCGGCAAAATCGCTGATAGCAGACCTCACCTGCTATCGAGAACGAGCAGAACAATGCCCAAGTTGAAAACCCATTCGGGCGCGGCCAAGCGCTTCAAGAAGACCGGCACCGGCAAGATCAAGCGGGGCCACTCCAAGATGCGCCACATCCTTTCGTCGAAGGCCCCGAAGACCAAGCGCAGGCTCGGTAAGAGCGCGCTGGTCTCCGACGGCGATCACGCGAAGGTCGCGCGCATGATTCCCTACGCCTGAGTAGG
>JASIJW010000598.1:0-7100 GCA_030050035.1 Acidobacteriaceae bacterium
CAATCTATCGCACAGTCGTTTCTCAAAGAGTTCGAGACGCAGGCGCCCATCACGCGCAGATTCCTCGAGCGCCTTCCTCAGGACAAACTGACCTGGAAACCACACGAAAAATCGATGACCGCCGGGCAGCTTGCCTACCACCTGGCATTTGTGCCCGCCGCAGTTGTCAAATTCGTCAAAAACAACCCGGCGCAAGCTCCAAAGTCGTTCGAGTTTCCGCAGCCGGCCAGCCGCGATGAGGTGCTCAAGCTGTTCGACGAGGGCGCGGCGACCGTACGCAGCGAGCTGCCAAAGTTCACCGACGATGCAATGAACGAAACGTGGCGAATGGTTGCGGGCGAGCGGGAAATTCTTGCACAGCCGCGCGTCGAGTTCCTGCGCGACGTCATGTTCAGCCACTGGTACCAGCATCGCGGCCAGTTTGGTGTTTACCTGCGGCTGCTCAACGTGCCGGTGCCGGCAAGCTTCGGTCCCAGCGCCGACGAACCACCGCCATTCATGACGAAGTCGCGGACCATCTGAGCGCAGCATCAGCCGCAGTCACTTGCCCGCCGCGTCAACCAGGATTTCCGCGCGCCGCATGCTCTCCCGCCGGCTCTGCTTTTCGGCCTCCATGTCGGCGGGGCGCTGGGGATTGTTCTCCAGGCGCGCGGCGTAATCGTTCATCCGTTCTTCGAATCCGTCTCCCACGGCCTTCACGGCAGCCTGCGCCTTGGGCAACATCTCATGGAAGTGCGTAATTTCGCCCACGGCCTCATCGGGGTGGTAGCCAAGCCGTCCGCCCGTCTGCATGGCATCGATCAGCGGATCGGGCGGCGTGCCCACGGGCCAGCACTGCTGCAGCGCGTCGTAAGCGCCGCGCAGCCGCGTCATCGCGCCGGCAAAGCCGTCCAACTCACTGCGGCGCTGCACAAGCCCCGGCGCGCGCTTCACCTCGATTACGACCTTCTCGTTCACATTGAACGAGGGCGTGGGAATGATGGTCGTAAGCGTATTGCCATCGAAGGTCCACCCGCGGCCGCCCTCCATCTGGCCGTGCGCAATCGTCCGGCCGTTCACACTGATCGACGCAGGCGGCCAGTCATCGGGAAGGCGAAGCTGATAGCTGCGCGCGTGCAGCATGCCAGGATAACCGCCCTCCACCGGACCAATCTCGACACGCAGCGCATCGCCGCTCTCTTGAGCCTTGATCGGAGTGCGCGCAAACACGCCGCGCTGATACTCAACCGAGACGCCGGAATCTTCATAAGCGGAGTAGCTCGAAGATGCACCGGGCGTGAGCGGCCAAACATTGATGACCAGCGGATCGACGGGCTTTTGTCCGGTGTAGAGCGCCTCAGGCTGCGTGGGAATGATCGAGCCGGCCTTGATATAAACCGGAATCTGATCGATGGAAAAGCCGCGCTCGACGGTCGTTGGGCCGGTGAAGTGCTTGCCTGTTGGCCACTCCACCCACTCGCCCTCCGGCAGCCAGATTTTTTCCGTAGCCAGGCCGCTGGTCTTATCGGCTGGCGTGGTCACAGGGCTCACGATCAACTGATCGCCGAACATGTACTCGTTCTTGGTGGTATAGGCTGTGTCGGCATCCGGCCAGTCGTAGTACAGCGGATGTAGGAAAGCCACGCCCGTGTCATAGGTGCGCCGCGCCTCAGTGTAGAGATACGGCTGCAACGCGTAACGAAGCTGAAAGTCCGCACGCAGGATCGACGAATACGGCTCGGGATAAGCCCAGATGCGCCGCTCTGAGTCAGGATTCTTGGTCGTGTGCGTGCGCAGGATGGGGCTGAAAACCCCGAACTGCACCCAGCGCGTGAACAGTTCCGGATCAACCGCGCCAGGTATGTGGCCGCCGATGTCGTGGCTCCAGTAAGCGTAGCCCACGTTCGCCGCGGTTGCCGTGAACCATGGCTGAAAGGCAAGCGAGGGCCACACGGAGATGGTGTCGCCTGAAAAGCCGATCTGATAGCGATGATTGCCCAAACCACCCCAGCGATGGAAGAGCAGCGGACGCTTGCCCTCGCGCTGCTGGTCTGTGAAATGAATGTAGTTGAGCCACCAGGTATTGCTCAGGCCGGGCACCTTGGTCATCATGGGATCCTGCTGCCAGTCGAGCCACCAGAAATCAACGCCCTGTTTTTCCAGCGGATGCAACACTATGTTGAAATAGTTCTCTGCCCATTTCTTGTTGGTCGGGTCAAAGGGCACGTACTTCTTTGTCGCCGGATCGATGCCCATCGCCAGCGCCATCGCCGTGTACTCCTTCTCCCACGGTTGAATACCCGAGGCAGGATGCAGGTTCATGGTGATCTTGAGCCCGCGCTGGCGCATCTGCTTCAGGAACTGGTCGGGATCGGGGAACAGCAGCCGATTCCACGTATAGCCGGTCCATCCAAGCCCCTGGCCGGACTGATCTTTTTCGTGGGCCTGCTCAAGCTGCTGCTCGTTGATGTGCCAATCCATGTCGATCACCAGGACGTCGAGCGGCGTCGAGTTGAGCCGGAAGCCGCGCACAAGCTGATCGAGATCCTGATCGCTGTATGCCCAGTAACGCGACCACCACACGCCAAAGGCAAAGCGCGGCGGCAGCGGAATGCGCCCGGCCACGCGCACAAAGTCGCCAAGCGCGCGCCGGTACTGATGACCGTAGCCGAAGAAATACCAGTCCTGATATTTGCCGGGCTCTTCGTCCGCCGGACGCTCCATCACCCACGGCCATGGACTCTTTTCGCCTTCAAGAAAACGAAAGTCAGAAGAATCGAAGAGCGGGCGCGTGGTGTCGTCGACCAATGACCATCCTGACCGCGACAGCAGCCCCGGCTCGATCGGTTCCTTCGTCTTGCTGCCCAGCGCGCCGTCGAGTGTGCGCGTCGTGCCTTCAAGGTTTTCCGGATCGCTAAGGCCCGGGCGCCACACAGCCAGCTTTCCGGCTACATCGAGCTGGACAGAGAGATCATCGGCAGTGAAACGGCCGCCGCCGCTGGGAATATAGGTAAGGGTGAGCGCCGCAGTTTTAATTGTGAGTTTCTGGTTAGGCTCCTTGCCGCTCACCGCGTGAATGAAGTGTGGCGCCGGCAGATGTCGGTTAATGAAGACCAGCGAAGCGTGGTCTTCGAATTTGTCCGTGGCCGACCACTCCATACGAATGAGCTGATCGGTAAGTACGGTAAACCGCGCATGGCCGAGCGTGACGACGGCGCGCGGGTCGGCGACCGGATTGTCCGCCGGGGGCGCAGCGTGCCCGGCTTGCGCAGCAGCACTGGCCGCAGAGGATTCCCGATGGATCGACTGCTGGGCAGGAGCGGCAAAGATGCGTGTGGAAACTGCCAGGACAGCGAAGAGAACAATGCGCTTCCAATGAGAGTGCACAACCCCTCCTGCATTTGCCTTCAAACGGGAAGGGTAACACCGGAGGATGAAAGCAGTCGCGGCTATTCGATTTCCGCGTCGTCCTCTTCGGTCTCGTCGGCCTGCTCGGCGGCAAGTTTTTCAAGCTGGTTGCGCCAGTCGAGCGACTCGACAAACGCCTTCGAATCGCGCCAGCCGGGCTCGACGATCACGTGCAGCTCGAGGTAAACGCGCACGCCCAGCAGCGACTCGATCTTGCGGCGAGCGCCGGTCCCAATGTCGCGCAGCTTCGATCCGCCCTTGCCGATCAGGATTGCCTTTTGCCCCTCGCGCTCGCAGTAGATAGCCGCGGAGATCCGGGCCAGCGGCTTTTTCGATTTTGGATCCGCCTCCTCGAAGCGCTCAATGACCACGGCCGAAGCGTAAGGGACCTCTTCGCCGGTTTCAATCAAAATGCTCTCACGGATCAGCTCAGCCACCATGAAGCGCAGCGGCTGATCGGTGTACTGGTCCTTCGGGTAATACCGACGGCCCTCGGGCAGAGCCGCAACGATCTCGTGCACCAGCAGATCAAGGCCATCATGTTTGCGCGCGCTGATGGGGATGACCTGGGCAAATTTGTACCGGCGCGAGAGCGAGTCGATGAGCGGCAGCAGCTCGTCTTTTTTCACCAGGTCGATCTTGGTGAGCACCAGGAATACCGGGCAATCGAGATTGCGCACCAGCCCGAAGAGAAACTCGTCCTCGCTGGCCCAACTCCCGCGGCTGGAGCGCGGTTCATCAACATCCTCCTCCACGTCACTCAGTCTGACCGTCCGCGTCGCATCGATCAGCACCAGCACCAGATCCCGCTCCTCAAGCGCCTCATGAATCTCCTGCAGCATGCGGCGGTCGAGCTGTGAGGCGGGCTTATGCACGCCCGGAGTATCGACAAATACGATCTGCGCGGCGGCATGGACGCCTTTGCGCGCGGGCACCTCAACCACGCCAGCAATGCGGTTGCGCGTGGTCTGCGGCTTGGCGGTAACGATGGCCACCTTTTCGCCGGTGAGGGCGTTCAGCAGCGTGCTCTTGCCGGCGTTAGGACGCCCAACGATGGCGACGAATCCGGATTTCAATGCTCCAACACTCCCATTCGATTATCGCGGATATCCCTGCCGCGCGCGGGTTGATATCATCACCGGATGATCCCGGAAGCAGAAACCGAGCGCCTGCTGCTCAAGCCGCTGGCCCTCGACGATGCCGAGCAGATTCAGGCAATCTTCCCGCGCTGGGAGATCGTGCAGTACCTGCACACTCGCGTGCCATGGCCCTACCCAACAGATGGAGCGCGGCATTTCATCAGGCAGGTGACGCTGCCGGCGATGGAGCGCGGCGACGCATGGAACTGGACGCTGCGGCTCAAGCGCGATCCGGAGCGGATCATCGGCAATCTCGAGCTGCGCAGGAACGAAACAGACCATCGCGGCTTCTGGCTCGGCCTCGAGTGGCAACGGCAAGGACTGATGAGCGAAGCCTGCGACTGGGCCAACGATTTCTGGTTCACCACGCTTGGATTTACCGTGCTGCGAGTCTCAAAAGCCGCGGAGAACCGGCGGTCGCGGCGCATCTCCGAACGCCACGGCATGCGGCTCGTAGGCGTAACGGAAAAAGACTTCGTCTGCGGCACGCTGCCGTCTGAAACCTGGGAGATGACAGCAGAAGAGTGGCAGGCATGGAAGGCAAAAGCAAGCACGCAGCCGGTCCGATGAAGCCGGAAATGCGTCCGTTTCGAATTTTCGAAGGGTACGGGCTTTAGCCCCTGAGGCAATACGCATCCAAGCTGACTCAACTCGACAAGCCGCGCCGAGCAGGGCCCGCCGCCGCTGTCTGGTATACCTGAACTATGTGCAGCGCTGTTGGGCGGAGACTTTTTTGCTGGCTTGCAGCCGCGCTTGCTGCTTCCTTTTTTGCCACTTCCCTTCCCTGCTCGGCGCAGCAGTCTGGCGACACCTTCCATTGGGTCGATTTTCACTCCGCAAAGGATCAGAGCATCATCGTGTGGGTCACGCGCTCGCTCCAGGTTTCCAACTGGACCGCAATTCGCGAAATCGGCGTGCAGTACGATGCTGCGCTGGTTGTAACTGCGGACCGCACCACCCCGCAGGGAACGCCCGGCACAGATAACTTCACCGTCTGGAGCGCATCGCTGACCAGCCACCTGGTGGCGCCGCTGGTGAGCGGCGTGAACCTGCGCTGGTTTGACCGCGTACGCTTTGCCGACAACACTCTCCAGGAGTGGCCGGCGCTCTACGACAACTGCCACGACTGCGCCGCCAACACCTACTTCACCTCTTTCTATTACGACTTGCGCCGCCACGCATGGGGCGCGCGTTGGATGAGCGGCGGCCACGGAGTACCCGTGTGGAACGCCAGCCACCCAGCCGGCGTGGACTGGACCCAGGTGTACGGCGTATTGGGGGACAACGAGGGCCACGTGGCGCTCTACACGTGGAACCATTTCGACTACGGCAGAAGCAAGCCGCCCGACGATTTCCTCTACCGCTACGATCTCGACCCGTACAGCGACCTGGAGCGCACAGTGCAGTTGAGCGACAAGCAGGCCGACGCTGCCAAGCTCAACCTGTGCCGCGGACAGGATGCCGTCGAGGGACTGGAGCGCGGTCAGGATTCCCCTCTATGCCAGCAACTGCTGAAGCAGCGAGCGCCGCGCCAGCCAGTGACCACCCCGCCTGCAAACAATCGCGGCCAAATGCGCTGACGAGATGCTCTAAGCGAATCACCGCTACTCAGTCAGGCCTCCGCGCTCCGCTCCATTCCGGCAATCTCAATCTCCAGCCCGCCAAACTCCGGATCAGGATTCTCGCGAATCTTGTAGGCAACATCGACAAGACCACCGCGCGTCAGTCCGAGTTCGGCCGCGCGGCCAGCCAGATTCCATCCCACCGCGCGCATGGAATTGCTCGGGGCCGTGCTCCCAAACGTCGACCCACTCCGGCCAGCGCCCTCCGGCTCGCGCGAAAGCTCCAGACGAATGTGGCAGTCCTTCATAATGCGCGGCTGAGTGAGCAGGCACACGCCGCGCGCTACAAAGACCGGCTCGGGATTGCCGTGTCCGAAAGGCTCCATCTTGCGCAACCACCCCGCCAGCACTGGCGTAATGCGATGCAGCGGCAGCTCGGCATGGATGCGCAGCATCCGTTCCGGCTCGCGCTCGGCCAGGTGTTCTTCTGCGTATGCGCGCAAGCGCAATTTCAGTTCAGGAAGATTTTCGGCCGGCATCGCGAAGCCCACCGCAAAAGCATGCCCGCCGAAGCGCGTAAACAAGCCGGCGCAGCTCTCGATGGAATCGAGCAGCGCAAAGCCGTCCACCGAGCGGCCCGAGCCGTGCGCCACGCCATCTTCAACGCTCACCACGATCGCCGGCTTGGCCGTCCGCTCCACCACGCGCGAGGCCAGAATGCCGATCACGCCGCGGTGCCAGCCGTCGCCGTCAACCACCAGCAGGCGATCGGCGCAAAGCTCCTCGTCATCGAGCAGCCGCTCCTCGATGTGCTTCAGCGCCGCAGCCTCCGTGTCGCGCCGTTCGCGATTCAACCGCTCCAGCTTTGCAGCCAGTTCGGCTGCGCGGCCCGCATCGCGCGTCGAAAACAGCTCGATCACATCGGATGCCACGTCCATGCGGCCGGCGGCATTGATCCGCGGCGCCAGTCGAAAGGCAACGTCGAAACCGGTCAACTGCTTGCTCGCCGGAT
>JASIJW010000599.1:0-6731 GCA_030050035.1 Acidobacteriaceae bacterium
CAAGAACGTAGGCATGACTCTTTGCACTCCACGTCAGCAACTCGCGCCGACGTCCTGCTGTCAGCACACCTCCCAACGGGAATTGGTGCGACGGTGTGACATAGACAAGTCGTGCATCCTTAACACGGTTAAGAGCCGATGTTTGCATTCCTCCGCGATCCACGCCGATAGGTATGCATTTGGCCCCGATTGCCAGAAACGTTCTCGTAGCAAGCAAATAACCGGGCTCTTCATGAACTACTTTGTCTCCGGGATTTAAGAGCAGCCGAGCACACAGGTCAAGTCCTTGCTGCGATCCATTGACCACAATGATCTGTTCTGCGTCGCATCGCACTCCACGAGCACGCCACAGATATCCCTGCAATGCTTTTCTGAGTTCTAAATTCCCTTTGGGATCGCCGTATATGAAGCGCTCCTGTTTTCGATGGATGACCGTGGTTAGTGCCTGCCTCCATGCTTGGAGAGGAAAGTCTTCTGCACGGATGTCCCCATAGCGAAAATCCGCGATCGGATGTTTCTTCTGCTTTGGCGGAAGAGGCCAGAACGACACTTGTTTTCCATAATTAGAAAGTCGTAAGGCGGTCTTTGCGGTGTTTCCAGTTGCTTGGAACTGCCATAGAGGAAGCCGAAGAGAAGTGGATACCCGAGGGAGGCGGCCCTGCTTGGCTTCGAGATAGCCCTCCGCTACCAGTTGCTCGTATGCCACTGTGACGGTCGAGCGCGAAACACCCAATTCGGCGCCGAGAGAGCGAGATGAGGTGAGCGAAGCACCCGGCCTATAAACGCCGGCTATGATCTGGTCCCGAATTGCATCGCAAATTCGACGACTTTTAGACCCACGTCTGAACTCCGATGGACTGAGCGTCATTGATTCTCCGCATACTGGACTGGTCAACAATGGTAATTATGGACCTTTTAACCAAACCAGTATAGGACCGATAATGGTGTGAAAGAGAGATTTTTGTTCGCCTTCTTTCGAGGTCTGGAATGCATATACCGGCGCCGTTTCGTGAAGATCGACTAGAGGTGCTGCAGGCGCTCATCGCTGCACATCCACTTGCTACACTTGTGACTTATGGTGTTGGTGGATTGGACGCAAACCTCATTCCTTTCACATTGACCGTAAATGACGGATTTGGAGTTCTGCGCGCTCACCTCGCCAAAGGCAACAGCCAACTTGACACTCTCGGGGAGGGGGGTGAGGTATTGGTTATCTTCCACGGCCCTGAAGCCTACATCACTCCCTCCTGGTATCCCTCAAAACAGGAACACGGTCGAGTTGTGCCAACCTGGAACTACGCTGTTGTATTGGTGAGAGGAATCGCACGGATCGTCGAAGATACAGACTGGTTGCTGACGCAAGTTGGACAACTCACAAATCTGCAAGAGCACAAACAATCCCATCCGTGGAGAGTGTCCGATGCTCCCACGCCATTCCTCGAAGGACAATTGAAAGCGATCACGGGCATTGAAATTCTTATCGGCCGGCTCGAAGGCAAATGGAAGGTCAGCCAGAATCGCTCCGAGGCGGATCGTCGTGGAGTTGCCGCGGGATTGTCTCTCGCGGGCAACAATGAGATGGCCGATCTGGTAGTGAATGCCTGTCCTTTCTCGCATTCGTCGCAAACCGCTAGCGAGGATCTGCGAAGGGAAGGAAACGAGGAAATGGATTCGCTCGTCGCTCAGCACGGTGATAGGAATGCAAACAAATGAAAATTGGATTCTTGAGAAATTTAAGGACCAGGGGCAACAACCTGAGGAATGCACCCTCAAGGGAGTTTCTGGAAACGCTCAGGCGCGACGGCATGCTGCGGCATTCGGATGCCAGACTCACGCCTTTGACCGACGGCGTCTCCAGCGAAATCTACCGCGTCGACGACGGCCCGGACTCCTTCGTCGTCAAGCGCGCGCTGCCCACGCTCAGGGTAAAAGACCACTGGGCTGCCGACGTTGGCCGCAATCGCTATGAACAGATGTACATCGATTATGTTGGCCGGTTTCTTCCCCAAGCTGTCCCGTCCTTGCGCCCTAGTCCGAATGACCGCGGCTACTTCTCAATGGAGTTCCTCGGACCAGATTTCACCAGTTGGAAACTCATGTTGCTCCGCGGCGAGGCTCGTATCGAGCACGCCGTAGAAGCCGCAACCTTGCTTGGCCAGATTCACTCACACTCTGCCGGCGATGCCAACGCCGAACGCCAATTTAATACCACGGCGAACTTCATGCAATTACGTATCGATCCTTACCTGCTCACCACAGGCAATCGGCATCTCGACCTACGCGATTTGTTTGAGGCAGAAGCGCAGCGCCTGGCAGCCACTCGGGAATGCCTGGTTCACGGTGATTTCAGTCCCAAGAACGTTATGATTTCACCGTCGCGTACAGTGCTGCTGGATTGTGAAGTCGCATGGTATGGCGATCCTGCTTTCGATGTAGCGTTTCCATTGACCCACCTCTTGCTGAAAGGACTTTACCATGCTCCGCGACTGATCGGCGTGCAGGAAATGTGTCAGGCCTTCTGGCAGCGATATCTTGAAAAGGTTCGCGGAATAATCGACCATAAGGCCTTGGAACCACGCGTCGCACGCTTGCTCTTGATGCTGCTGCTGGCGCGGATCGACGGCAAATCGCCGGTCGAGTATTTGACGAATACACAACAAACCACATGGGTACGGCAGTTTGCGCGGTCGGGGATTCTGGCAGGGTGCACGTCTTTGAGCGACATTCTCCACCCATGGTTCTCCAGTGTGAACGAATGGAAGGCGTATCAATGAAAATCCGGTCGATCACCGCATACCAGGTCTATGATTCTCGCGGCAATCCCACGGTCGAAGCAGAAATTGAGTTGGAAAGCGGGGAGCGCGGACGGGGGACAGTTCCATCAGGCGCCTCAACTGGGCAATACGAGGCACTCGAACTGCGCGATGGCGATCCAAGTCGGTTTCAAGGCAAATCGGTGTTCCAAGCCATCGCTAACGTCCACCGTGAAATTGCCCCGGCGCTCATTGGATGGGACGTGCGCGATCAATCGGGCCTGGACCGCAAGCTGATCGAATTGGACGGAACATCCGCCAAATCTCGCCTTGGCGCAAACGCGATTTTGGCTGTATCCATGGCCGCCGCAACCACCGCTGCCGCGGCGCTGCGACGGCCTCTTTACGACTATCTGGGTCAATCCCGTGGAACGCTCTTGCCATTGCCCGAGATTCAGATAGTCGGGGGCGGTGCTCACGCCCATTGGCGTACCGACGTTCAGGATTTCCTGCTGGTCGCAATTGGGGCCAACTCGTTCGAAGAGGTGATGGAGATTACTTTCAATGTCTATCGCGCCGCCGGCGAATTGCTGGCTAAGCAAGGCTCGCTTTACGGGGTGGCGGACGAAGGCGGATACTGGCCGGCCTTTTCCACCAACGAAGCAGTCCTCCAGTTTATGACCGACGCCATCGGTCAAGCTGGCTACGCCCCCGGCCGGGACGCAGCAATTTCGCTGGACATCGCTGCCAGCGACTTATACGATCCCCATACTCGGCGCTATTCTTTCCGGTTGGAAAACCAGACCTTTACCTCAGAGGAATTCGCCAATCTTCAGATTGCCTGGTGCGACCACTATCCGATCGTGTCGCTTGAAGACCCAATGGCCGATACAGACTGGGACGGTTGGTGTGTGATCGCATCGGCCTTGCGCGATCGCATTCAACTGATCGGCGACGACCTTTTTACGACCAACCTGGATCGAATTCGCATCGGCATTGAACGGAACATTGCGAACGCCGTCCTCATCAAGCTCAACCAGATTGGCACGGTCAGTGAAACCCTAGCAGCAATCTCGCTGACGCAAGAGGCAGGCTGGAATCCAGTCGTATCCGCTCGATCGGGCGAAACGGAAGATGGGTTCATCTCTCATCTGGCTGTTGCCACCAATGCCGGCCAACTGAAGGTAGGATCTTTTGCGCGAGGGGAGCGGATGGCCAAATGGAATGAAGTCCTTCGCATAGAGCGCGATCTGGGCTCCCGGGCCCGCTTCAGCGCCAGTTCGATCCTTAATCAAATCGCGAAAAGCCGATGATATGATCCGAACATCGAGGAACATAGGTGATTTGCCTGGAATCCGCTGCAAGGCAGAAGTGCGATCTGTAGCAATAGACGACTTGGCACTGCACCGACCCAATTGGGCCCTGACCATTGGATCGTGCCTTTGCGCCGGACGGATACATCTGATCAAAGATCGAGTTGTGAATTGCGTCGTTATCACTGGGACAAGCTAGGATTCCAGTCTTCTCACTCTCCTTATTTCCTGTTATCAGAACGACCTGCTGAAAAGATTCCTCCCAATCGGTGAAGCTCTGCCACAAATTCATCGCGCATGGGCGCGTATCCGGGAAAATTCGGAGAGAAAGGTATGCTTTCAGCTCTCGTTGCGAGTTTGCCGTTGCTTACCCATCTTGTCCCCCGCTCCGCGAGATGCTCCACCATCAGTCCTCTCCAGTGCTGAAGCTCCTTCGTGTATTCGGGCACCCCAGCCAAGTCCTCCAGTTCATTGGGGTCCCTTTCGAGATGGAAAAGTTGCTCCTCTCCCTCCATCGCGTAATAGAGATACTTCCATCGGCCATCGGAAAAACCATTCCAGGCAGAAGTAAATCCAACGTCGTGCTCGAGATCGATGTACGGACGCCACCCTTCGCCCTTCGTCCGGACAAGATGAAGCAAGCTCCTCCCTTCGATACTGTCCGGGATGGAGACTCCCGCGGCATCGAGAAGGGTCGGCAAAACGTCTCGCAGTTCAACTGGATTTGCAAAGACCTGCCCTCCCGGTCCCAAGCCCATGCCGGAAGGTGGACGCATGAGCATCGGAATACGAGCCGATTGCTCATAGCCATAGCCCTTCCGCCAAAGGTTGTTGTCGCCCAGCATGTCGCCGTGATCGGAGATCAGCACGATGAGTGTTTCATCAAGCATCTTTCGCTTCTCGAGCACCTCGAGAATCCGGCCCATTTGCTCATCTACACAACTTACGTTGCCGTAGTAGCACTGACGGGAGCGACGGACGGCCTCCGGAGACATCTTCCCGTGCCAGATATCGTCCGCTGCCCCGCTTCGTGGCTCGTAGCGCTTCGCCCAGGCGCCTACTTGAGGAATTGGTAACGAGACATCCTCATACATTTTGTAGAAGCGTTCAGGTGGATCGTATGGGCTATGTGGGCGCATAAAAGATACTTTTAAGAAGAACGGCTGCGGGCGGTCATATTGCTCGAGAAAATGAACTGCCGTCTCGCCAGTCCAATGCGTAGCATGAAACTCTTCCGGGTACACAAACGGCCTGCCAATATAGTCATTCCACCCTATCCCCGTTGCATGGGGATCCTTGCCTGGCATTTGCGACCAGAACCACGATTCGTAGTCGCATCTGTCTTCGCCAGATGCCTCCGCTTGAAACGACGTCTGATGAAACCAATAGCTGCAGTGTTCATCGTTCAACACCTGATGGTATCCGTGAGCATTTCGCCAAGGATTATAGTGATTCTTGCCAATTGATGTCGTATAGTATCCCGCTTTCGACAACGCTCTCGCCTTCTCCACCGGATACTCGTTGGACGCCATTGGCCATGATCCCATCCCTAGCTTGCCGTGCTGCCATGGACCTAGCCCGGTCAACAACGCGGTTCTCGCCGGGACGCAGGTAGGAGTCGTTGTGTAGGCGCATTGAAAACGAACTCCCTCCTTCGCCAGTCGATCCATGTTCGGTGTCCGTATGGCCGCATTCCCATAGGCGCCAACACAGTCCATACGCAGTTGATCGGCCATGAGCAATAAGATGTTTGGCTGGTTGCTCTGCTTTTTTTGCGGAAGTACAACCGGAGCGGTGCTTGAATTCGGCGCTCCCGTGGCCTGCGAGGATACGCCCGTTCCGTTCCCCATGATCGCCGCCCCGCTAAATGCTATAAATTCCCTTCGATTCATGATTGGTTCTCACTTCACCTTAGGTCCTCGCCGGGCGAGCGGGCGGAAAGAGGATGGCTCCATTTCAGGCTCTCTTTCGCACCCACTCTCCGGCGAGCTTGTTTCTCCTCATAGAGGAGTTTGTTGTGCATCACGGCTCTTTCCCGCGATGCATCGTCAATGTGACGTTACCACACGTGCTTCATCTCGACGCTGCTCCCTGCTGTAGACCGATATTGCTTTACAGGGAGCATTCTGGCGTTCCTGCCATTTGTTCGCTTGACTACATTATTGGTAGGATTCGTTTTCTAACAGGATCGGCAAGATACCTGTTGGCACCTGGTACGCGTACGTGCCAGTGGTAGGAATTTGAATTTCATCTCCCCACAGGTCGCGGTAATAGGTCCACTTGCTACTCACCGTGGTATAGAAGGTCGTGCAATCGTCACCCTCGTCACTGTCTGAATTACAGGGATAGCTGGTGGAATCGGTATTCCAGATTGCACTCGATTCATAGCCGGCGGGGAGGTTTGAGCCGCCGCTAAAGTCGCACGCCCATTCTGTACCCCATACGTTGTTGCACGCAGTGGTCATGGTCTGGCCAACCATCCACGAGTACAGTGCATTGTATGCCCTCGCCGGATCCTTGGCTTGATCGCCGGACCCATTATCAGAGCTACCGTTTAACACATTACTGATATCGTACTCGTACCAGTTGGAACCCTGGATACCGAACGACCACTGCACTAAGGAATAGCGGGAAATAAACGACGCCTCCATGTCCGGGTTACCCG
>JASIJW010000600.1:0-14651 GCA_030050035.1 Acidobacteriaceae bacterium
TGTGGTTGAGCGCGTTCTTAGGGAGAGCGAAGGCCGGGGCGCCGACGCCGTGATTCTGGCGGTGGGCGGGAATGCTTTGATTCGCACGGCGATGGACGCGGCGCGGCCGGGCGGCACGGTCATGCTCTTTGCCCAGACGCAGCACGGCGAGGCGACCATCGATCCGGCGGTCGTGTGCGTGGATGAGAAAACATTGCTTGGTTCGTATTCATCTTCCTTTCCAATCCTCGACGAGGTGACGAGCCTCGTGTTCGACGGCTATCGCAACGGCTTCGATCTGACCCAGCTCATTTCCCACCGTTATCCGCTGGAGCAGGCGGTCGAGGCCATCGAAATCGCATCCCATCCCCGGCCGGGCTCGATGAAGATCATGATCGAGCCGGAGCCTGGCGGCGGGTCACAGTAGGAGGAAAACGATGGCGTCTACGATGAAGGCCGCGATCCTCCACGGCCGTGAAGATGTACGAATCGAACATGTCCCGATTCCCAAGGCTGGCGCAGGCGAGCTGATTGTGCGCGTCGGCGCTGCGTTGACTTGCGGCACGGACCTGAAAGTATTTCGCCGCGGCTACCATGCGCGGATGATTGTGCCGCCGGCGCTGTTCGGCCACGAGCTGGCAGGCACTGTGGTCGAGGCCGGCGAAGGCGTTAGCGCGTTCAAGACAGGCGATCGAGTCGTCGCGCTCAACTCCGCGCCTTGCGGTGAGTGCTACTTTTGCGCGCGTGGGCAGGAGAACCTGTGCGACGATCTGCTGTTCAACAACGGGGCTTACGCGGAGTTCATCCGCATCCCCGCGCGGATTGTGGCCAAAAACACGCTGCGTGTTCCCGAACATGTGCCACTGGAGCACGCCGCATTGACTGAGCCGCTGGCCTGCGCGGTACACGGCTTTGAGGATTCGAATCCGCGCAAGGGCGATATTGTCGCGGTGATTGGCGGCGGACCGCTGGGATTAATGATCCTGCATGTGGCGGCGCTCTCAGGCTACGAAACGATTGCGCTGGTGCGTCACGACGGGCAGGTGGAGGCGGCGCGGCAACTGGGGGCGACGCACGTGGTGCAGACCAGGAGCATTCGCAAGGCGATCCTGGAGACGCGCGCGCTGACGCCGCGGGATCGGGGCGTGGATATTGCGATTGAAGCGGTTGGGGCTCCCGAGGCGTGGCAGGAGGCTGTCGAGCTGGTGCGCAAGGGCGGGACAGTGAACTTTTTCGGCGGCTGCGCGGCGGGCACGAGCGTGACGCTCGATACGAACCGCATCCACTATAGCGACATCACGCTGCGGGCGACATTCCATCACACACCTGCGATTTGCCGCAAATCGCTGGAGCTAATTGCGAGCGGGCGGTTCCAGGCGAGCGCATTCATCACCGGACGCGCGCACCTGTACGAGCTCAATCGCGTGTTCGAGAAACTGATGAACCGGTCGAGCGAGATCAAGACGGCGATTGTGCCGTAGGGTTTCGAGTCAGGTCGGCCACTAGAATATTTCCATGCCCACTGCTGCTCAACAACAAGAGCTCGTTGCCCGCGGCTGGGCTGCTCTGCCGGCGTCCTATCGGATTCCTGAAAATGCGCCTACTCTTGAAGAGGCGCTTACCTATTGCCGCAATCTGGCGGATACGCACTACGAAAATTTCCACGTGGCGACTTGGTTTTTGCCGGAGCCGCTGCGGCCGCACTTCCATGCGATCTATGCGTACTGCAGGATTTCAGACGACCTGGGCGATGAGGTCCCGGATCGCGCAGTTGCGCTGGCCCTGCTGGACCTGTGGGGGCGAGAGCTGGATGCGTGTTATGAGGGCCGCGCGCGGCATCCGGTGTTTGTCGCGCTGGCGGAGACGATTCGCGCCTGCCGGATTCCGAAGGAGCCGTTTGCCGATCTGCTTACGGCGTTTCGGCAGGATCAGACGGTGACGCGTTACGAAACGATGGCCGACGTTCTCGACTATTGCCATTATTCGGCGAATCCCGTTGGGCGGCTGGTGCTCTACGCGTGCAACGAGGTGAGCGAGGAGAATTTCCGGCTTTCGGACGCCACGTGCACGGCGCTGCAGCTTGCCAACTTCTGGCAGGATGTTCGCGTGGACTGGGGTAAGGGACGCGTATACCTGCCGCAGGCCGATATGCGCGCGCATGGCGTGAGCGATGAGACGGTCGCGCAGGGAGTTGCTACGCCAGGCTTCCGCGCGCTGCTAAAGCAGGAGGTCGAGTATGCGCGGCGGCTGTTCCTCGAGGGGCTGCCGCTGATCGGCCGCGTGCGGCGCGACCTGGCTGTCGATCTCGATCTATTCAGCCGCGGTGGGCTTGAGATTCTCCGCGCCATCGAACGGCGCGATTACGATGTGCTGAGCGCGCGGCCGGCTATCTCCAAGCCGGCTAAGCTGGCGCTCGCTTTTCGCGCCTTGGCCGGCAAGGCGCTGCCGTTTCTTCGGCTCGGTAAATGACCCGCTCCGCGCGATAGAATCGCAATTGAATTTGTCATTCAATCAGCAGGTTCGGCTTCGCTGTGGGCGAGATGCGGAGCCGTTGAGCCGGAACCGTTGAATCGGGATGCAGCTTTGACAGAAGGCGCCGCCAATCTTACTCTCGATGAGGCCTACGCCGCTTGCCGCGCGGTTTCGCGCCGCGAAGCGAAGAATTTCTACTACGCATTTGTGGCGCTGCCGCTGGCGCGGCGCAATGCTATCTGCGCCATCTATGCCTTTATGCGCCAGGCCGACGATCTTTCCGACGACGAGAGCATTGCACGCGAGGAGCGCAGGCGACGCCTGAATGCCTGGCTCGATGAGTGGCATGCGGTGTGCCACGGCGCTGCATCAGAGAATCCCGCCTTTGTGGCTGCGCGCGATGCAACGCGGCGGTTCGCGATTCCGCTGCACCTGCTCGATGAGCTGGTGGCCGGAGTGGCGATGGATCTGGATCGCGCCGCCACAGGCGCGCCCGATACGTATGCCACGTTCGACGATCTCTACCGTTATTGCTACCTGGTGGCTTCGGTTGTTGGACTGGTTTCGATCCGCATCTTCGGCTATGCGGATCATCGCGCCGAAAAGCTTGCCGAGGAGACGGGCGTCGCGTTTCAGTTGACGAACATTCTGCGCGACGTGGATGAGGATGCGGAGCGGAACCGCGTGTATCTGGCGGAGGAGGATCTGGCCGCGCACGGGCTTACTGCGCAGTCCATTCTCAATCGCAGACCAGGCGCCGTCCCGGGGATTGCCGAGCGCGCGCTGCTTGTGGACTACGCGCGACGCGCAGAGAACTACTACAAGTCTGCAGATAAGCTGCTTCCGCTGATCGACCGCGAGAGCCGGCCGGCGTTGTGGGTGCTGGTGTCTATTTATCATGCGCTGCTCAAGCGTATTGTGCGCGCCAATTATGACGTTTTCAGCCAGCGCGTTTCGGTTCCGCTGTGGCAGAAGCTGGCAATTTTGTGCGTCGGCCTTGTGCGAATGGCCGGGGCGCGGATATCTGTTCGGGTGCGCGGCCGGGTGAACGGATGATGCGGTTTGCGCAATCTGCGAACGAGGATAGCGACGGCCGGGCAGCGGGCAGCGGCAAGGCATCGGTCGCCATTGTCGGAGCGGGTGTGGCCGGTTTGTCGGCTGCGTGCGCGCTTGCCGAAGCGGGATTCCGTGTGCACCTGATCGAACGGCGCGGCTACCTGGGCGGGCGCGCGAGCTCGTATTTGCATCCGGGTGTGAACGAAGTCATCGACAACTGCCAGCATGTGCTGTTCGGGTGCTGCACGAATCTTACGGGATTTTACCGGCGCATCGGGGCAGAACAAAAGATCTATTGGACGAGCGAGATGATGATGATCGAACCGGGCACGCGGCGACGTACGCGGCTTGGCCCCTCGCCGTTGCCCGCGCCGCTGCACGGGTTGCCGCGCCTGCTGACGGCGCAGGCTTTCACGCTTGAGGACAAGATTGCGCTGGCGCGGGCGTTCAGCGCAATGATGCGTGGTGACGATGCCAACTCGAACGAGCCGCTGAGCAAATGGCTTGCGCGGCACGGACAGACGCCGGGTGCGGTGAGCCGCTTCTGGCGGCTCGTGATCGCCAGCGCGCTCAATGCCGAGCTTGATGCTATCGCGGTTCCATATGCGGCCAAGGTGGTTCGGGAGCTGTTCCTCAACTCCGCTTTTGCGGGCGCGATGGGCATGAGCACGGTTCCGTTGAGCGAGCTTTACGCGGAGGCGGAGAGGTTTCTGCGCGAGCGCGGCGCCGAGATCCACTTGAATGCGAATGTGGAGTCGGCCGAGTGGGATGAAGAAGTATCGGAGTGGCTGCTTCACACGCGCGATGGCGACATCATTGCCGATTACCTGATTCTGGCGCTGCCATTTGAGGCGACGGCGAAGCTGGTGACGAATCTGCCGCCCGCCGAAGGCGCCGCAGCGCTGCTCAGCATGATCGAGCGGCATGAGCACTGGCCGATCTGCAGTGTGCATCTGTGGTTTGATCGTGAGATTACCGATCTTGATCATGCGGTGCTGCTGGACCGCGAGATTCACTGGATGTTCAATAAGAGCCGGCTGCAGCCATGGCGCAGGACGCGAGGTAGTTACATCGAGCTGCTGGTGAGTACTTCGCGCGCGTTTGCCGCGCTCGATCGCAACCAGGCCATTGCGCAGGCGACAGCCGAGCTTGCGGAGTTTTTTCCCAAGGCGGGGGCAGCGCGAGTGGAAAAGGCGGCGCTGGTGAAGGAAGTGCGCGCAACGTTTGGCGTGCCGCCGGGGATCGATGCCTTCCGGCCTGCGCAGAGCGCCGCGCCGTGGCCGAACTGTTTTCTTGCCGGCGACTGGACGGCGACAGGGTGGCCTTCGACGATGGAGAGCGCAGCGCGGAGCGGCCACCTCGCGGCTGAGGCGCTGTGCGCGGCCGATGGCCGGCCGCGCGAGTTTCTGGAACCTGATCTGAAGCCGCGGGGATTGATGCGCTGGTTCCGTTCTAGTGCGTATTCCCTCAGGGGCTGAAGCCCCGTCACGTTTGGGCACTTCTTATGTACGGGCTGAAGCCCGTACCCTTCAAGGCGCAGATGGAGGAGAGACTTCTTTTCTCAGTGCGCGAAGCTTAGTGTGCGAGGCTCAGTGTGCGAGAAAGGACTCATTGCCGAGGATACGGTAGAGCGTGGAGCGCGAGATCTGCAACTGGCGTGCAGCGCGCAACTTGTTACCACGGTTAAGGTCGAGCACATAGTGCACGTGACGGCGGATGACGGCGTCGAGCGAGAGATCCGCGGTGGGCGCGGTGGGTGCAATGAGGTTTCCGGCGGGCAGGCCCACAGGAGCGTCAGCAAAGCGGGCGGACCGCAACTCGCCGGAATCGAGCAGCGTCAGGTCCGGGGGGCGGATGACGCCATTTTCGGCTTCGAGCAGCGCGGTTTCGAGCACGCTTGCCAACTCCCGCACGTTGCCTGGCCAGTCGTGCTGCAGCAGACGGGCAAGCGCGCCGGGGCCAAGCGCGACGGGTCGCTGTTGATAACGCTGGCAGAGCCGGTCGAGGAGACATTGAGCCAACGGTCCGATGTCTTCGCGGCGCTGGCGCAGCGGCGGAATAGCGAAACGGATCGCCGTGAGCCGGAAGGCAAGATCGGGAAGCAGTAAACCCTGGCCGGCCATTTGACGGAGCGGAGTTTGCGACGAGGCGAGCAGGACGGCACGCCCCTGCGGCCGGTCCTGCAATCCCTTCAGCACGCCGAGCAGCAAGCCCTGCCCCGGAGGCGCGAGAAGGTCCACTCGGTCGAGATAGGTGAAGCCGGCCAGCGTTGCAGGATCGGCATCCGTCGCCAGCCACTCCCGCGCGTCGCGCCGCTGAAAGATCGATCCCGCCAGAGGCGAGCGGCTGAAGAGGTGCTTAGCCAGAGTTTGTTTGCCGCAGCCGTGCTCGCCTTCAATGGTGGCGACGTGCAGGTGCGGCGCAGCCATCTCGGCCTGCATCAGGAGCTTGCGCCAGGCCGCGCTGACGCCCACAGGCGCCGCGAGGGCTTCTGCTCCGACTAGCGTCAAACCGGAGATCTGGCCTGATATCTGGCCTGACATCTGGTCCGACATCTGGCCGGACACCGGGCCCGACGACGGACCTGGCGTCTGAATCTGCGGGGAGAGATGGGCGGCACTCTGCATAGGGCCAAAAACCTCGTCTGCGAACGACAGTTGGTTCATCGGCTCCGGGGAGTAAAACATGAACTGCGGAAATTTTGCCGGCAGGCACGGGAACCAGCGGCATCGTTATGCCGGCTGAGATGCGATGAAGCGGCGGTATACTCGACGATAATCTTTCGTCTTTCCGCGTTCTGCTTGATTCGCTTGTGTTGCGGGACCTTGTTTCGATGAGTGCTTTAGACTCCTGGTCCGATTAATGCGATTTAAGAAATTTCCGTGGGATTTTATAAAGTCTTGAGCCCTACCCCCGCGGATTCTGGCCTCAAACTTCTGTCAGCGGGAGAAACTTCGTTGGCGAAAGCTCTCAGCCGATGTGCATACGCGGCATGGATTGCCGCGATTATTGGGTTTGCGGTGGTGCATGCGCTGCATTTGAGAGCCGATTTTCCCAACCACTCGCCGTGGTTCTCGGATTGGGCGAAGTACACGGACGAGGGCTGGTACGGGAACGCGGCAGTGCGGGCGCATCTCGCTGGGAACTGGTATCGAGCCGGGGACTTCAATCCCGGTGCGGCGCTGCCGGTGTGGCCCGCGGCTGAGTGGGTGGTATTTGCCTTTGCGGGCGTGAGCGTGGAAGCTGCGCGCGGGCTGGCCGTCGGGTGTTTCTTCCTCAGTCTTTTGCTCTGTTACCTGCTAGTGCGCGTGAGCGGTCCGCCATGGGCTGCGCTGCTGGCGGTGACGCTGATAGTCACCAGCCCGTTCCTCTATTGCTTCAGCCGATTGGCGATTTTGGAGCCGATGCTGATCTGCTTGTTTCTTGCGGCACTCAACATCGCGGTGCGGCTGCCGCGGTTCAAGCGCCACAGGCTGTGTGCTGCGGCGGTGGGGCTTCTGTTTGCGCTGATGCTCCTGACCAAACTGACGGCTGTGTTTCTGTTGCCGGCGATTGCCTGGGCGACGGTAGCGGCGCTGCGGCGTGCAGGCGAACCGGCCGGCGATTGCGCGCTGGTTGCCGCGGGCACAGCGGCCGGAGCGTACGGGCTGTGGCTTGCGCTGCTCTGGCGCGCCAACTTGATTGCCGACTTCCACGAACTGCTACTCATCAATATTTGGCCCAAACCGCAGACCTGGACTTGGCCGCTTGTCAGCTTCTGGTGGTCGCTGCACGGGGCGCTGTGGATCGACCATTGGCTAATTCCGCTTGCGGCGCTGCTGGCGGGCATGGTTTTCTTCGTTCGAGGCAATGGAGAGTTACTGGCGCTGCGGCGCGATCCGGTATTTGCTTCGGCACTGCTGGCCATCATTGGCTCGATCTTGTTCATGACGTACCAGGACCATCCGCAGCCGCGGTACTTCACGGTGGTTGCCGTGTTTGTTTTCATCGTGATTGCGCAGTGCGCGGCTGCGCTGCTGCGGTCAGGAACGAAGAGCGGGTCGAAAACCGCACCGAAATCCGCACTTGGGCCGCGGCTCGGCTGGCTGGCGGCTGCAGCCGCGTCTGCCGGTGTCCTGGCTGGCGTTTGGGCCGGCGGGATGCAGACTCTTCGCTATGCGGCGCATCCCGAATACACGTTTGCCAACGCGGCAACTCAGTTGGCGGGCTTCATCGACGCGCAACCGAATGGCAACCGGCTGCTGCTTTCGGTGAGCGGCGACGAGCTGTCGCTGTTCAACCACGTGCCGGCACTATGCGACGATATCGGAACCATGAAGCTGCCTGCGAAGCTCACTGCATACGATCCCGGCTGGTACGCCGCATGGAATGATCTCGATCCGGATGTGCTCGCGGGCCTGCATCGCCGCTACTCGCTCGAGCAGGTGGCCAGCTTTCCGGCCTTCGATGATCCAGAGCGCAATGTGCTGGTGCTGTTCAAGCTGCATCCGCTCCCCCGGGGCGCTGTCCGCGATGAGAGCAGCGAAGCAGACCTCGCGCAGCCGCTGCCGGACGACAAGATTGAGATTGATATCGAATAGAGCGGTTCCAGAGTTTGCGTGGCCTTTCCTTTTCCGTGCAATGTGGCTTTTTCTTGGGGTAAAAGCCACTCAGCGGTTGCGGCTCCGGGATATAGCAACTCTGGAACCGCTAAGTTGACAAAAGCTTCGGCTATACCCTGAGCGAGGCCGCGGGAAGGCCTTCTATGCGGGCTTCGATGATGCAGGGGCCGTGGGTTTCTGCGGAGATTTGGGCGCGGCCGTTGGACAGCTGCAATTCGCGCGAGGCGCGTGTGGTGCCAAGATTATCGATCAGGCGGCCGGCGCCAGTGAGCGAGAAACGGACGAAGGGCTTCGCGTCAAGGCATAGCACACCATTGGAGTCGTAAAGCATTGCCTGGACCGTTACGCGGCTTTGCCCGGTGGCGCTCGAAGTTTGGCAGCGCGACAGACGGAGCTCGGCAGGCTTGCCCCACCGGTTGGTTTGGTAGATCAGTTCGATTTCATCGGTTACCGTAATGGGTCCCTTGTGCGCTACGGCGTGGAGATGGTTTTTGCCCGACGCAAAGCGAACGCTCCAGCGCAGGCCGGCGGCGGGAAAATCCTGGCTGTTCCGCTCCCGCAGTCCCAGCGAGACGCCGTTCAGGAACAGCTCGGCGCGCTCGCAGTTGGAGTAGACGTGCACGGGGCGCTCTTCGCCGGCGGCGCCCCAGCGCACCGGCCAGGTGTGGCCGTAGATGTGCACCATCGGCGCCTCAGCCCAATAAGATTGGAAGACGTAGTAGGACTCTTTCTTTGTGAGGTCGCGCTCGACGACGCCTTTCTGGTTGACGCGGGGAATGCCGTTGCCGTCGCGCAAGGGCGAGGCGAAGTCCTTAAAGATCCACTGGGCCGAGCCGGAAAGCCAGTCGATTTTTTCCTGCGTTTTGAGGTACCAGTCGAAGAGATTGCAGGCGTAGGTCTCCGACCAGTCGCCATCGCTTGAGACGCGCGGCTGGCCGCCGGCCTTAAGCGCATCGCCAGCGCGCTCGTCGGTTCCCTGGCCGGTGACGACGAGGCGCAACACGGCTTCAGGATCTTCGGAGTGGCGGCCTGCGTGGCTGTCGGCGCCCCACTCGATGTGGATGAAGCGCTGGACCTGATCCCGCCCGTCGATGAGGCTCTGCTCGTACTCGCGATATTGGCCGCTGTACCAGCCGGCCCAGATGGAGGGCGAGTACACGTCGGGAATGTCCCGCGCAAAGTCACAACGCCGGATGGCGGTTAGCCGCGTATCGTCCAGTTGGTGCGCTTGCTTATGCAGCTCGGCGAGGAAGCCGCGGATGGCCTGGTGGTCGATCGATGGGTACTCGCCCGGCCAGTCGATTTCATTCGCGAGGCCCCAGAAGACGATCGAGGGATGGTTATGGTGCTGCTCGATCAAGTGCGTGAGGGTCTGGTGCGCGTTCTGCTGGAAGGCTTCACCGCCAACGCCGGAGCGGCACCAGGGCAGTTCTTCCCATACGAGGATGCCAAGCTCATCGCAAAGCTCAAGAACCAGCCGGTCCTGCTGATAATGGGCCAGGCGCAGGAAGTTCGCACCCATTTCGCGAATCATGCGCAGTTCCTGGCGAACCAGATCGTCGGGCATGGCTGCCGCCAGGCCAGCGTGGTCGGCATGTCGCTGGGTTCCGCGGAGCAGCAGTCGCTCACCGTTAAGCTTGAACGCTCCTCCAGCGACGAACTCCACGTGGCGAATGCCGAAGCTTTCTTCGACCGCCATTTCGCCGGCTGGGGTGGCGAGAGTGACGCGGCAGCGGTAGATGCTGGGTGAGCGCGGGCTCCATAGTTGCGGACGATCGACGGTGAAGGAGGCGATCGGAGCAAAGCCGGACCAAATGTCGAAGGAGCGCGAGGAACGGTGCACGATGCGGCCGGCGGGATCGCGGACTTCGACCGAGAGCCGGCACGCTGGCGTGGCGCGGAGCGGGTTGTACAGGCGCGCGCTGATCTGGACGGTTGCAGTGCCGCTGCTGCCTAGAGTGGGGCGGATGTGCACGGCATCGAGCGCGATGGAGGGAACGTAGACGAGATTGACATGGCGGTAGAGGCCGCCATAGAGGCAGAAGTCGCTGAGGTCGGAGGGAATGCGGTCGCGGTCGGGGGAGTTGTCGCAGAGGACGACGACAGGAATGCCGGTTGCGCGCGCGGAGGGGGAAAGGTGGGCGATTGCGTTGGTGATGTCGAAAGTGAACTCGTCGTAGCCACACTTGTGCGTGCCAAGGAACGCGCCGGATGCCCAGACGGAGGTGGTTTGTCCGGCGCCTTGGAAGTGCAAAACTGTGCGGCCTTGCGGGAAAGGATTGCGGACGGGGATATGTGCGCGGTACAAGGCCGGGCCGCGATAGTAGGGCCGGTCGGGGTCGCATGCGTCCATGGCGTTGAAGCAATGCGGCAGAGTGACGGGGAACCAGCCGGCGCTGGAGCTCCACGCACTGGTTGAGCCGGCCATCTGGCCTTGGTGGAACTCCCACCCCGTGTCGATCCGGCGGAAGGGTTGTGTGAGCGCGCTTTGTGCCGTGGCGACGGAGCGAATCGATCCGGCGAGCAGCGCGCCGGCAGCGGACAAGCTGGCGGATTGCACAAAACTCCGGCGCGAGGGATTGAAACGGGGTTTCGCGGGCAAAAAAATCTCCTGATTGCGCCTGGCGCAAGCCGCCTGGCGCCGGTTCGGGCTCGCAGGCGCGGCTTATTGCTTCTTGGCGGCGCAGAACTGGAGCTGGTGAGGCACTTCTAGCACGATGTGTGCGGAGGGCGGCAAGTGACTCACGGTTTGACTCGCGCCAGGAGCCGATCTTGTGAAGAATCTGTCTGATAGGTCTGTGTCAAACGGTCCTTGCAAGGGCAGGAAGCGGCGGAGTATGATGCGTTGTCCCCGATGAATCGTACCCACGCAACGCGAGAAGCCTGGCATCCGCAGACACGCGAGGACCGGGAAGCGGTGATGCTCGAGCTGGAACAGATCCTGGCGAGCCCGCACTTTGCGAACAGCAAACGGTACCCGGCGCTGCTCTCTTATGTCGTAGAAAACACTCTTGCTGGGCGGACGGAGCTTTTAAAGGAACGGACGCTCGGCATTGAGGTATTCCACCGGCCAGCCACTTACGACACAAACGCCGATACGGTGGTGAGATACACGGCCGGCGAGGTGCGCAAGCGGCTATTGCTCTATTATTCGGAGCACCCGAGCCGCACCGGCGTACAGATTTCGCTGCCTGCGGGCTCCTACCAGCCCGAGTTTCTGCACGAGGCCGACCCGCAGACCGTTTCGGAGCCGTTGGATATTGGCGCGCCGCAGGTTGGCGTTCCGGAGACGCCGCCAAAGCTGCAGGTGATGGAACCGGGAAGTACATTGCGGCCGGAGATCACTCCCGCAACTGGTTCGAAGCGGCGTTTTAGCACTGGGATTCTGGTGACGGTGGCCGCGCTGGTGCTGCTGGCAGTGGCCGGAGGGCTATGGCGGTTTGCGCGGCCGGCTCACACCATCGATATTGTGGACGAGTTCTGGGCGCCATTGATGCGCGATCAGCGCTCGGCCGTGATTTGCGCCGGCAGCGTGGTGTTCGCGCAGAACAATTACTCCGGTGTTGTAACAGCGGGCGGCAATACCGATTACCCGTTCTTTTCGATGCAGATTACTTCGGCAATCACGGACATCAATAGTGTGATGGAGCGGGCCGGCGTGGGCACGCAACTGTTGAGTGCGCCGTCTACGCCGCTGAACGATCTGCGTGAGCACTCGGTGACGCTGCTGGGGGCGTACAACAACCAGTGGACGCTGCGCCTGGTCGAGCCGCTTCGCTTCCATTTCGTGCCCGACCCGGTGGAGCGCATTGTGGACGCAAACCATCAGCAGGCGGGCTGGCAGCGCGATGAATCGCAACCCTACTCGAGCGCCGACGATTACGCGCTGGTAGCGCGGTTTCGCGACCCGCGCATCGATGGATGGGTGGTGGCTCTGGCGGGACTTGGCCGCAACGGCACTGAGGCGGCTGCGCAGTTTGCAACCAGCCCGCATTACCTGGAATTGCTGCGGCAGCGCATGGGCGGAAGTTTCGGCAATCGCAATATCGAGGTGGTGCTCAAAGTGAACGTGATCAAAGGCGAGACTGGCGCGCCTTCGATCCTGGCTGTTCACTCGTGGTGAGGGAAGCGGTTTATACCCACAGTAGTGGCTGGCGGATGGGATAGTTGCGAATAATCTCCTTGTCGGCAGGGTCGGGGTTGAGGGTCTTCCAGAGCGCGACGTAGTCAGACTGTCGGCAGGCGAGGCCGGCAAAAAGCAGGCCCGGCGAGCGCACGGGAAGCGCGTCGAAGTGCTCGACGTCTTTTGCCCATTTCCATGCGGATTTGTTCTTGAGATAGGGGTAGATAAAGGCAGTTCCGCGGCAGATGCCGCGCCCGTCCGGCAGCGTGAAGGTGAGCGGATCGGGCGTGAGTCCCTTGAGCGACTGACAAAGTGTGGTCATCATGTCGAAGTTGAAGATGGAATAGCTGTAGGGCTTGGTGCGGGCGAGTTCCTTCGGGAAAGATCCGTCGGGCGCCATCTGGTTAGGCAGCAAAATCTCGCGGTAGCGGCGGTAGACGTCTTCGCGCACTGAAGCGTTGCCGGTGAGGCGCGCGAATTCGGCGGCCTGCAGCGCCCAGCAGGTGGCGTGGTTGTTCTTCGTGTCCCTTTCTTGATGGCCGCGATCGCTTGTTGTGAGCCAGTCGAGGTAGCTCGAAAACCATTCGCGCACGGCGGCGTGATCGTGCGGGCCAAGCTGAGCGATATCCGGACTTGGTCCGAGGAAGCTCGCTGCGCGCGCGACTTCAACCAGATGCAGCGTGTCGATGATGCCGATTGAGCGGCCGGTGTCTACGCCCTGAATGGCCTGCGCGTGCATCAGGTTTGGGTTCATGCGCGTGGTGGGGGTGACGAACCAGGCGCGCAGATGATCGCAGGCGCGGCGGGCGAACTGCTTGTCGCCGGTGAGCAGCCAGGCGGCCGTGAGCGCCGGCATGCGGATGGAAAGAGCGACCATCACGCGGCGATGCTCGTCGAAGTTGGCCGGATTGCTTTTGCCGTCGTGATTGATGTAGGGGCCATTGGGATTCTTCGGATCGGGCCAGAAGTAGTCGGCCTGCGAGTAGAAGTCGTGAAGGCCGCCAGGGCTGTGCGGAGCAGGAAATGCGGTGATGGTGACGGGCGGATCGGCCAGGTAGCTGCGCGCGGCCGTTACGATGCGGTGATAATCGACATCGGCGACCATGCGGAAGTCGTCTGAGTGGGCGTCTGCCCAGGCCAGGCTGTGCGAGCGGGCCAGCGCTGCTGCTACGGCCATGCACAGGAAATCTCGACGAGGCAGTTGCCAAGGCATGCAATTCTCCCGAGTGCCAAGCGATGGCGACAGGGTACCACGCGAGGATTGCCGGGCCAGAGTGGCAGTGCGTCTGTGGAATGGCGATAAACTGGCTCCGTGGATCTCAATCGTTTGCCTCTTGGTGTGACGGATTGGTCGCAGGTTCCCGAATCTGTGCATCCGGGTACGTCAGGTACGGCAACGATTCGCTCTCGCCAAATTGGAGATATCCAGCTTCGTCTCGTTGTTTACAGTCCAAACTATGTGGCTAACGATTGGTGCCACAAAGGCCATATTGTCTATGTCATCGGGGGCCAGTTGAATATCGAACATCGAGACACTGTAACCTACACGCTGGAGTCCGGCATGAGCTATCACGCTGCTGACGACGATGGACCTCCCCATCGAGTTCGTTCGGAAAGCGGTGCGACCATATTTATTGTTGATTGAAGATTTGCTTTCAAACTTCATCACCGCCGCCGGGGCACGCGGCGGTGGTTTTGCGATAGACTTGGCATGACAAATCGGCGCGGCCGCGACCCCTATGCGGCTCGGTTTGGCTCACTATGCGGAAGTGGTGAAATGGCAAACACACCAGCCTTAGGAGCTGGCGCCCAAAAGGCTTGCGGGTTCAAGTCCCGCCTTCCGCACCAGAAAGTTAAGTGGAAAATTCATGAACCTTTAGAATCAGTTGCTTAAAGGCAGCTTAGAGGCCGGGGAAACCCGGCCTTTGTCATGTCTGAGAGGCAACGTGTGGTTGCCTGCAGCTGATTGGAATTGTTAATGACGCCTCCCGCTGTCCAAGGCGTATACAGCGTCGAAAAACGAGAGCTGGCGGAACGAAGGTTTTAATTTTGCTTCGGCATTAACCGAGGATCGCGGTGTACTGCCGTGGAGAATGTGACAGGCGATAACGTCCACATTCCGCGAAACGCTCCCGGTCGACGACTTCAATGGCGCCGTAAGGTGGCTGGCGACAGTAGAGTGGTTGGTGACAAAGGAGCGTGACTATGCCGCTTCCAATTAGCACCGCTGCTTTTGAGAATCGCACCACACTCTTCTGCTATGGATTAGCGGAAACGAGGAGCAGCTCCAAATAGCGATCAGGGTGGGGTGGGAATTCAAATCCCAAGTCAAGGTAAAAGTCCTGGGCATCGTGCGTGATCAACGAGACACGTCGGATCGAACGAATGTCAGGATGATCAAGCATGCACCGTATCAGCCA
>JASIJW010000010.1:0-7264 GCA_030050035.1 Acidobacteriaceae bacterium
TGTTTTGTGCTGGCCAATGGGCCGAGGGTGACGTCGTTATCCCGGGGATCGCCCACTTTGATTTTTTCGACGGCCGCTTTGGCCAATCGCTTCACTTCGTCGAGCCGGTCTTGCGGCACGATCAGACGCGAAGCCGCGATGCAGGCCTGCCCGTTATTCAGGTAGCAGGCGTTGATGGCCATCGGAATCGCCGTGGAGAGATCGGCGTCGTCGAGGATGATGTTCGGCGACTTGCCCCCGAGCTCCAGCGTCAAGCGCTTCATTGTGTCCAGGGAGTTCCTGGCGACGAGTTTTCCGATCTGCGTGGAACCGGTGAAAGCGATTTTCTGAATGTCGGGACTTTTGGTTAACTCCGTCCCGACGACCTCGCCGAGGCCGGTCACGACATTGATGACACCGGGAGGCAACGCGGCTTCATGAAAGGCGTCCATCAACACTTCCGTTTGCATGGCGCTCATCTCGCTGGGCTTGATGACGACCGTGCATCCGGTAGCGATTGCCGGCGCCACCTTGATCGCGATCGAGCCGGCGCTCGAATTCCATGGCGTAAATATGCCCACCACGCCGACCGGCTCCATCACAACCTTGGATGTTCCGACAGTCCTGACCAGGTCGAAATTCTCGAGCACCTTCTTGAAGTGCAGAAAAATGTTCGCCGCGAGGTTGTTGGAGCCCTTCGCACGGTCTTGCGGTGCGCCGTACTCCACAACCGTCGCATCAACGAGTTGATCTATTCGTTTGGCCACGGCATCGTGCAACCGCTGCAGGAGCTCCATCCGGTATTCTCTGCTGCTTTCCGAAAAGGTGTTGAAGGCCACTTTCGCTGCACCGATCGCTTTTCGTGCGTCGATCTCGTCTGCCATGGTCACCTTGCCGATGACCTTGTTGTCGGTCGGGTTCACGAGATCGACGACCTGGGCTCCATGGAGAGTGACGAACTGCCCATTGATATAGGCGCGATCAAAGACCCTTACCGGAGTCGTGATTTCATGTGTTTTCATTCGTGCCACCCTTCATGAGGTTTCGGCTTTACCAAGGTCGCTGTGTCTCTCAGGACCCCAGTTAACAATTTCAGTGTGGCTCAAAAGCGGGTCGGCGTAACAAGCAAAAGACGCCAATGTTCTTGCAGAAGGCGATCCACCAACTCGTCAAAACTACTTGCAATTTAAGCTTGCCCCTGCTATATAATAGAACGGTCATTCGTTTTATTATGTGACGGAGGAAAACAGGTCATGAAAGAACACAGTCCCAGCCGGACGGCGGAGCATAATGCGCTGTTTCGAGCGATCGAATGGGCGCGCCGACCAAGCGATCGGATCGTCAGAGACTGGATCGCCGAGGAATTTCTCACCCCTTCGTTTCGGCTCGTCGCTAAGCTTTGTCGCAATTCCATTTGCGCGGCATTGCTTTGCAGATACATTGACCTACGCTGGCCGGGATCTCGAACCTCGCTCATTGCCCGAACCCGTTTGATCGACGATTACGTTGCCTCGGCTGTCGCAAATGGTATTTCGCAAATTGTCCTTCTGGGAGCGGGATTTGATTCCCGCGCCTACCGAATCGCTGGCGCCGAACGCGCGCAGTTTTTTGAAGTCGACCACCCGAACACATCAAGAGTCAAGAGGGCGCGGATTGCACATGCCCTAGGAGCATTGCCTGAACACGTAAAGTACCTCCCATTGAATTTTCAACGAGATCCACTGCCTGAATCGCTCCAGGCGGCAGGCTTCAATCCGCTTCAGCGAAGTCTATTTGTGTGGGAGGGCGTTTCAAACTATCTCACCGAAGAAGCGGTCAGATCGACGCTCTCATTCATCGGCGGTCTGGCTCAAGGCACTGCACTCGCATTCACCTATGTCGATCGAGCTGTCCTTGAAAATCCTGGAAATTTCATCGGCGGCAGCGAAGTGCAGAAGGCATTTGCGCGACTCAAGGAGCCATGGACTTTCGGAATCCAACCAGGTCGGGCGGCCGATTTTCTTGAGGAATGCGGCCTCGAATTGAACTACGATCTTTCCGCTGCCGAATACCGGAACCAGTACTACAAAGAGTCTGCTCGGATCAAGGGCTATGAGTTCTATCACGTAGTTCTGGCGCAGGTCGCGAAACGGGCCGCGTACCGCGGGCCGAACCGGGCCAAGGAGGTGCTCATTGCCTAAAGTGAGCAAAGAATACCTCGCCTCGCGGCGTGAAGAAATTCTGGACGCGGCGCTTGTGTGCTTCTCGAGGGATGGTTTTCATAGGACAACGATGCAGGACATTGTTCGCGAATCCGGGCTAAGCCCAGGCGCCATCTATAACTATTTCGAAAGCAAGGAT
Source organism: Acidobacteriaceae bacterium (assembly GCA_030050035.1). Taxonomy (GTDB): domain Bacteria; phylum Acidobacteriota; class Terriglobia; order Terriglobales; family Acidobacteriaceae; genus Telmatobacter. The sequence continues at coordinate 2,320 of JASIJW010000010.1, forward strand.
GAGATCATCGAAGCCATTGCCAATCAACGCCAGGCGAAGGAGGAGCGCCTTCTAAGAGACGCAATTGACACTGGCCCAGCGCATGGGAGGCTGGAGCGTGTTCGCGATGCCTTTTTGGACGAACTAGACAATCCTAAAGAACGTCTTCGGCGTCGTGTCAGCGTGCAACTGTGGGCAGAAGCACAGCGCAATCAGAACATCCGGCGGCTAGTTCGGCGGAGCTTTGAGGAGCCTCGCAAGCTCATTTCAGAAGTTCTCACGACCTCTCAGAGGGAGGGCGCAATTGCGGACTGGGCTGATCCGGAGGCGCTCGCATGCTTCCTCATAGCGACTTTTCACGGCCTGGTGTTGCAACGGGAATGGGACGAGAAGTTTTCTGTGGAGCCGCACAAGGAATTGCTGAACTCACTTTTGCAGGCACTGAGTGGAGCTGCGAAAGCCACCGAACTGGAAGCTGTGAATCGATGACGCTCGAGGGTCATCGACGGTTGAGACGGCAAATCAAAGCCCCTTTTTCCAGTTCGCTGCGAAGCGAAAGCCGAGGATGCACTCCTATGGCTTGCGAGCTACGATGACGGTGAGCGGGGGAAAAGTGGTGACGAAGCTGCTGGGCGCTTATCAATTGAAGCCCAAGGTCGAGGAGCTGGTTGGCATATTATCCATCGAAGTGTAGCCCTCAGACAATCACCGGAGATGATTCGGTTGGGGGCCGCAAGCGCGAGACACGAGCGAAATATGCACTGAAATCCGTCATGTGCTCACGTGATCCGATCCATCCGACATACCCGTCCGGGCGAACGAGTATGTATTCGCCGTTCCCGTCACCGTATGCAGCCGCCAGATTTCCAAAGGCATCGACGAACATTTGCGCCTCATCTTCGGGCTCTGTTCTTGTTTGCCTGACGTCCACGCGCTTGATGTCCGGATGTGCGCCAATCCCGAATTCTCCATCAGAAAAGAGCCTCAGCAGAGTGAAATGTGGCCCACGAAAAAGGTCGAACAGCCGAACCCCCTCGCCGTTGCTCTTCAGACCCGGAGCGTCTGGGGCGCGGTCTCCTGCGGCGATCTTTACAGCGGGTTTGCCCGAGTTGATGCTCAGGGACATCTCTTTGTAAGTGATGCCGAGTTGCAGAGTCACCGCATCGCGGCGCATTTTTTCCTCAGCTTCATTGGAGATCTGCTTGTATAGCTTGCTGCTTAACCCAAGGACATTGGCCGCAACCGGTAACCGCTCCTCTTCGTAAGTGTCGAGCAGGTTATCCGGTGCACCCTTCAGGACGGCTGCGAGCTTCCATCCGAGGTTGTACGCATCCTGGATACCCGTATTCATGCCCTGTCCACCGGCGGGAGAATGGACATGTGCCGCGTCGCCGGCCAGGAACACACGTCCAATGCGATATTTCGAAACCATCCGCACGTTGACGTGATACAGCGAGAGCCAAGGAGCATCCGTCAACTCGATATCCATGCCGCCCGTGCGACTGCTGACAATTTCGCGAAACACCTGGAGTGATGGTTCGCGCTCTTCATTTGGAGGCACCTGGGCCTGAAACTGATATGTGTCGGTGGACGGCAGAGGACAGAGCGCGAGCCAGCCATCGGGATGATTGGGCCACGAATGCCACGCCTCGCGGTCAAGTCCTCGCAGCCGCACGTCACCAACGTACATACGTTCGTCCTTCCAGGTCTCACCTTCGAAAGGAACCTGAAGAAACTTGCGAACAAAGCTTCTACCGCCATCGGCGGCGACCAGATACTGACAGCACAGGACTTCCGTCTTGCCTCCATGCTGAACTGTCGCGAAAACAAAGCCCTCTTTCTGTTCGATCATGATCAGTTCGGTTGCCAGCTCTACCCGTCCTCCGTTTCTTTCGAGGAGCCCTCGTAATGCCTCCTCGACACGCCACTGCGGCGTGATCAGCGGGCTCGCATACGGCGTACTCGGTGTGGGAGTACGGCCCTCGTGAATGTCCTTCTCGCCGAGAACCTTGGATCCCTCATAGCCTCGAAAGGGGATATGGAATCTGCCGTTGCTCACCACCTGCTCGACGATCGCGAAATCGTCCATTACCTCCAGACTGCGAGGTTGCAGCCCCTTCCCCTTCGATCCAATAAAGTACTCGCGGGCTTTATCAATAATGCGAAATCGTACGCCGCGACGCGCCAGATCACACGCCAATGCCAAGCCTGTGGGTCCTGCTCCCACAATCAAAACCTGAATCTCTCCCACACCCATATCTTCTCCAAATTCATCGTAATCGTCTTAAACCAAAACGAAAATGCACCAGCGTACGGATCTCGCAGATTTTGCAGTCTCTTCCTGATAGGCCATATCATCACTCGCAAGTCTGATTCGCGAAGATCAGGCGTCAAGACAAGTTTTCAGTATTCCTTAGACTTTTGCCACGCAATTGGCAAATCAAGACCGCAGAGACAATACGATCGCCTTGCACACTTCAGCCCTCGCGCCGCGGAGCGAAAGACCAGAAGGCCGATGCAGCACAAGAGCGTGGCCAAATGCGTTCACCATGTTGCCCAGCAGGAACGCCCGCACGTCTAACTTCATTCTCCCACCTATGCTCTTCGCATGCGGAACAAGCGCAGCGCGGAAGCTCTCATGCTGCCTGATGGAGAATTCTCGGGATCCATCCGCGCGATGAGGCACCTCTGAATCGAGCAGGACCGAGAGTCTTGGATCGGCTGCATGAATATCAATCATCCCGTCAATCAATGAACCGACAAGATGATCAAGCGATTCACTTGTGCTTTCACCGATTCTCCGCTCGATCACACGATCCACATCGCGGAGGTGCCGCTCATGGAGAGCGATGAAGATAGCTCGCTTATTGGGGAAATACTGATAGACAGAGCCGATACTTACGCCTGCCGTCTGGGCGATGCGGTTCGTGGTAATAGCGGATGTGCCCCCGCGTTTGAGAAGCCTCACGACTGCTTCTAACATCGCTTCTACCGTCGCCTTCGCGCGCGCTTGAGTTGGCTTGCGCCGCCTTGCCGAGTCTTGCGTCGTTTTCCTCATAGTGCAAATCAGTTTATCTGATAATGTGAGCTTTCTTTTAATAATCTCGCACCAGCCCATATAGATTAGGCCCTTGAACATTGACCGAAAGCGAGTAGACATAGCTTCGCCTGAACGTAATCTTGTCTATGAGGGCGAGGCGCACGCATCGTGCGGCGTCGCTCATAGTGAGGGGCAAAATGATTTTTTTGATCACAGGCGCAACCGGCGACATTGGAGCGAGGGTTGTCAGACGGTTGCTCGATCGGCAAATCCGTCCGCGGGTTCTTGCGCGAAGCGCGGAGAAGGCACGAGCGCTCTTTGGAGAGAGTGTTGATATTTATCTGGGTGATCTCGCTGACCCAGCTACAACGCGTCAAGCTGTGCATGGTATTAACACCCTGTTCCTGGTTAATGTTGGACCTGAAATCCCGCAACGGGATATGATTGCCGCCTCGATAGCCAGGGAAGAGGGTGTCGGACGAATAGTCAAGCTGTCATCTCTCGACGTCGAGCACGGCCTTGCCATTGGAGCATGGCACGAAAAGGGTGAAGCAGCGATACGAGTTTCGGGAGTGCCATTTACTTTTGTTCGGCCGACGGGATTTATGACTAATCTGCTTGCCTGGAAGCACGCAATCAAGACTGAAGGTATTGTGCGATCCTCAACGGGAGACGGGCGCCGACCCTTTATTCATCCCGACGACATCGCCGCTGTCTCGGCCGCAGCGCTACTCAGCGAGGAATACGTGGGCCGCGTCCTTCCAATCACGGGACCTGCAGCGCTTAACTTCAGTGAAGCAACTCAAATGATCTCCAAGGCGATTGGAAGGCCCTTGCGGTTCGAAGCAATTTCTGACGATGAGGCTCGCGAACGTTATTCTGCTGTGAGCGGATCTGCTGAGGAGACCGAAGCGCACGTTGCGCTGTGGCGTGCGATCCGCGAGGGACGGCTTGCTGCTGTGACGGACGAGGTCGAGCAGATCCTGGGCAAGAAACCCCTTTCAATTGACCAATGGACTGCAGAAAATGTCCACCACTTCCTCAGGTGAAGGTACTTTCGCATCCTAATCAGTTAGCGAGGCTCGCGCCGTTAGCCCAATCTGGTTCCGTCATTCCCGCCTCGTGATCCCCACCCGGAGGGAACTGGAGGATGCAAGATTGGTTGCAAGCCTTTCACGGCGGAAATCTGGTGTTCCCGGCGGTTGAGATCGCCGTCAAGACCGTCGTGGCACTGGCGCTCGGTCTGCCGGTTGGATTTGAACACGAATGGTCCAACAAAGACATTGGTGTTCGCACCTTCACCATGTCGGCGCTGCTTGGACTGCTTAGCAAACTACTCGGCTCACCACATTGTAGTTATTGAGGCGGAGCAGCGATACTGGTTCTGATCGTCAGACCTCTCTGGGATATCTCATCTCTTGCCTCTCCGGGGGAGTTTGGCTGTCCATCGCGGGCATCATCATCGCATCGAGACGAGTTCGAATGACGCTGACCGCCACTTGGAGCTGATGGCTTAACAAAAGGGCATTAATATAGATGACAAAAACAAGTCCTTCAGACCTCGGTATAAAAATGCTCTTTTACAGCGAGGCTCTCAAGGATGTAGACGTACTTCACGATTGGTCCGCCTCCGCTAAGGCTTCGGCGCGACAGCCTTCGCCCTTTTTGGACACTCAAGCCTATCAGATCATTGGTGTTGGTTGCCGAGCCGTAGCCCTCTGAAAGAGGGCAAAGGCTGGTGGAGGCGGCGGGAGTCGAACCCGCGTCCGAAATCGTTGTCAGCCAGGAGACTCCATGCTCAGTCCGTTCCGTTGGGTTTCGCTCCGCGGCGCTCAGAGCGGACAAGATGCGCCGGAAGCTAGTCCGATGATCTTATGACCGGCCCACGGACCGAGGGCCAATCACCAGCCTGCTGTGCGACGCCCG
>JASIJW010000601.1:0-2858 GCA_030050035.1 Acidobacteriaceae bacterium
GTTGCCCATGGAAGGATTTTGCTCGATGATGCATCGAAAGTTGACCCCTCGAAAGCTCAGCGTTCTCGTTCTCGCGCTCACCACGCTGCCGTGTTTTGGGCAATCGAAGACCGCGCTTGCGGGCGATATGCCCGACGCTGCCGGCCCGCTCGCGCACCTTTCGCCCAAACTTTCGCGCCGCGATGTGGGCAAGGCCATGAAGCTGGTGGCTGACTGGCAGCTTGGCCGAATGCCCGCACAGCCGCAAACTGACTGGACCTTTGCTGCGCTCTATGCGGGCTACATGGCGGTGCCGAAGAAGATTGGCGGCGACAAGTATCGGCAGGCCATGCTCGACATCGGCAATCGGCTCAACTGGCAACCCGGTCCGCGCGTGATGCACGCCGACGATCAGGCCGTTGGGCAGATGTACATGGAGCAGTATTTCCTCCGCCAGAACTCGAAAGCGATGGACGCGAAGATGATGGAGCCGACGAAGGCGCGGCTCGATACAGAGATGGCAGCGCCCGAGTCAGAGTATGCTACCGTGCTGCCCAGGCATTGGGACACGGCCCGCTATCCGAACATGCCGCTCTGGTGGTGGTGCGATGCGCTGTTCATGGCGCCGCCTGTTTATGCCGATATGTTCCACGCCACCGGTGACCGGAAGTACATCGACTTCATGAATCGACAGTGGGACGCGACGACCAACCTGCTCTACGACCGTACAGTGCACCTCTACACGCGTGACGCGACGTTTCTCGACAAGCACGAGAAGAACGGCAGGAAGATCTTCTGGTCGCGCGGCAATGGCTGGGTGATGGGCGGGATCGTCCGCGTGCTGCAGCAGTTGCCGCCTGACTCGCCGCTGCGGCCGAAATACGTCGCGCAATTGAAAGAGATGGCCGCGGCCACGCTGGCGGTGCAGGGTGCGGATGGATTGTGGCGCCCCGGCCTGCTCGATCCTGACGCTTATCCGCTGCCGGAGATTTCGGGCAGTGGCTTTATCACCTACGCCTATGCGTGGGGCGTGAACCAGGGTATTCTCGACCGCGCGACGTATTGGCCTGCTGTCCAGAAAGCATGGGCCGGCATGCTGAGCCACGTCTACGCGGATGGCCGGCTCGGCTGCATTCAGCCGGTGGGCGCAGCGCCCGGGGCGTTTACGGAGACTTCGAGCTACGTGTACGGCGTGGGCGCGTATCTGCTGGCGGGCTCGGAGATTTATCGGGCGGCGAAGTAGGTTCAGTTCGCAGCCGGACGAGCTTCATCGGGATTGCGCTTGCCTCATCTGCAGTGCTCTGTTAGTTTTGCTGTGTCTTCCGAAAGAATGATTCAACGCCGCATGCCGTGATGTATCGGCGCTGTTTTCGTGTCGGACAGTTCTCGATTGCCCGGGACCTTGTATGCGCCGATTCGTCTCTCTTGGCATCTTCTGTCTTGCTGTCGCCGCCGCATGGATTGAAATCCATGCACAGAATCCTTCTCCGCAGCCCGACTCGGCGAGTCCTGCATTCGCGACCGATTACCCGGCAGACAAAGCTGGAATCTTTATCCGGAGCACGTCTTGGGAGCCGCTCACGGACCAGACTCCGACTAAAGCAAAGATCACGCATGGATATGCCGACTCTTATTCCTACGGGACTGTTCCAGCCAAGGTCGTGGTGGCGGAATATGACGGCGAGCACGCGACGATCCAGGTGGATGCTGGAGAACCGACAATTTGTATCTGCAACTTGGCGACTCTTCAGGGCCAGCCTGTGATTGTGCGGCTGCATGTGAAAAAGGGGTCGCGCGAGCTTGATGGTGGCAGGATGATTGCGAATAAGAGCGATCTTATTCCGGTCGATCAACTGCAGCAGGATTCCCATATTTGGCGGGATGCACATATTTGGCTGATTCGTCCTCGATCGGCGCTTCCGCCGGGCGAATACGCGCTAATGCTTGGGACTGAGAACCTGAGCATCTATCCCTTTACTGTTGCCGAGCCGGCCGGTGCTTCTGCGGAGACGAAAGCGAATCGGTAGCTGCGTCAGCGGATGAACGCTGGATCCATCTCTGCAATATCCACGCGATAACTCACCGTCTTCGCTGTCGGAAAATCTGCCGGCACTTTCTGCGTTACGCGCCCCGTAGCAGCCCACTCTGTTCCACGCTGGAAGGTCGTCATAAATCCCACGCAGCTCATGGCGAACACGTCATGGCCGAGCGTGGTGTGGAAGATGCGGCCCTTGCCGTAGTGAAGCACCATGAGCATCGGCTCGTCGCGGCCGGTGCCGTGGTTCTTTGGGTCAGAGTATGCCGTCGCCAGCACCGTCATGTTTTTTCCCGGTCCGCGCAGTTTGCTGTAGAGCTCATCGTTGGCGTGCATCCACACCGGCGGCAGGCCGCGCAGGATGGGGTGCTGCGGCTCTTGTGCCGTGACCAGGAACGGCAGCCGCGCGCCGTGTTCGCCTGCGGGGCCCGGCGTGGTGTCGGCGACCAATTTGCCGCCGGACCAATACCAATACGGGCCTGCATTCTCGTTCCGGTTGCGCCATCCGCCTACGCCGATCATCAGGTTGTATGCGGGCCAGTTGGGGAAAGCATTATCGGCCGCATGGACGATGACGAGGCCTCCACCGCTGCTCACGTAGCGCTCAAATTCGGTGCGCAGCGGCTCGGGCCAGTCGGGTGCGTCGTAATTCATCACAATGGCACGGAACCGGGAGAAATTCGGATTGAAATGACTGAAGTCGCTGCTTGATTCCGGCGCGGTCAGCACTGTTACTTCGAAGAGGCCCGTTTCTTCGAGCTCCTTCTTCAGCACTTGCGTGGTCAGCTTCCAATTGTGGTACGGGCCGCCGCTCTCGCCATCGAGAATCGCGACTGCAATGCGG
>JASIJW010000602.1:0-6281 GCA_030050035.1 Acidobacteriaceae bacterium
ATGGTCATGTGTGGATGATGATGGCCGCCAATAGCTTGTTGAACGGTACTCATGATGCAGAAAATCGCCATTTGATCCAAGCGATCATGAAGGACGAGCTGGGGTTTGACGGTGTGATGATAAGTGACTGGCGTGCTGCGTATGATCCGGTGGCAACTGCCCTTGCCGGAACAGACATGACTTGCGGTTTCTGCGCGTATGTTTTCGGAGATGGCCGCCTGCTTGCAGCGGTCAAAGCGGGCCAGGTTTCCGAATCCCTGATTGACGATAAGGCACGCCGCATCCTCAGGCTGTATGAGCGTTCTGGGGTACTCGACCCGGCAAAAAGAGCGAAAGGCGCTGTCGATTCGCAGGCGCACCGTGCTTTCGCGAGAAAAGTGGCTGCCGAAGGAATGGTATTGCTCAAGAATGAAAATAATCTTCTTCCATTGGATCTTGCCACAACAGGAACAATCCTCGTCGCCGGTCCAGCAGCAGAAACCGTTCCCGCCGGAGCTGGGTCCGGTGGGGTTGGGCGGCCGCCATTCGAGATTTCTCCGCTGCAGGGACTTAGGTCGGTCTTTGGGGAACGCGTCAAGCTGGCAGCCAAGGAGTCGCTGCGCGACGAGGCAAAATCCGCACATGTAATTCTCTTCTTTGCGTGCGACCCATCGCACGGCGAAGGCGACGATTTGAAAAGCTTTGAACTTCCGGACGAGCAAGCGCAGACAATCTCAGCGCTAGCAACGGTGAACCCAAGGACGGTTGTCATTCTGCTCACCGGAGGAGCTCTCTCCCTCGAGCCTTGGGCCGATCAAGTGCCAGCGATTTTGGAAGCGTGGTACGGGGGGCAGTCTACCGGAGACGCCGTTACAGATATTCTTACGGGCAAGGTCAACCCGTCCGGAAAACTAGCGCGCACATTCGGCAAACATCTAAATGACTATGCCTGTCATGCACTGGGGCTTTGGCCGCCAAAGCTTGTATTGAATGAGCCTCCTCCAGAACCCTCCTTTCGGCGTGAAGATCGCAAAGAGATTCATGCCTACGACGCGGATTATCAGGAGGGTGTCTTCATGGGGTATCGCTGGTTCGATGAAAAGAAGATCGAACCACGCTTTCCATTCGGCCATGGTCTGAGTTATACGGTGTTTTCCTATAACGATTTGGAACTGGAGCAAATGGATCATGGTATCCAGGTACATTGCACCGTCCGAAATGAGGGAGAACGTGATGGAGCAGAAGTAGTGCAGGTCTATGTTGCCCCTCCACCATCCTCCGTGCCGCGTCCGCCTCGTGAGCTGAAGGGATTTACCAAAGTGAGACTTAACCGTGGTGAAAGCAAGCGGGTACATATTGCGCTTCGACCGAGCGCATTGGCTTTCTATGACGAGCAAAGTAAAAAGTGGAGAGCTGACCCTGGGGAATATGGAATTCTAGTCGGCGCATCCAGCCGGGATATACGTTTGCGTGCTGCTGTATCGATTGAAAACGTGCAGGAATTTAGCCGGTTTTAGGCTTCTTGGCGTTGTGTGGCTAGTCCGTCTGCGCTGGTCCCGGGTTATGCTGTGGCCGAAAAGGAACACAGTCCAGAGCCACAAGCGGAGAGGAACCGGCCATGCAGTGGAAGGTACGATTTTTGGGTTTGGATGTCCATGCCGAGACGATGACGGATCTGTTCTTTAGCACAATGCGCTTCTGACTCAGGACACCAAGCTCCAACCCCCATCCACAGTGAGCACTTGCCCCGTGATGGATCGCGACGCGTCGGTGAGGAGGAAGGCGGAAGCATGCGCGACATCTTCGACCGGAATCATGCCACCGGCAAGAGGCTGCTTGGACTGCATGAATTCAACGATGGCTGTGTCCGTCGAAGCTCGCGCGCTCATCGGTGTTACCGCGAGGCCGGGTGCGATGGCGTTGACGCGAATCTTCTGCGTCGCATAGGCGGCAGCAATCGCCCGGCTCATTGCGATGATCGCGCCCTTGCTGGTGCTGTACGCGATGGTGTTGAAGTGATCGGGTTCGGGGTCGATGCCGAGGATGCTGGACATATTCAGAATGACACCACGCTGACCATTGTTGCCTGGTTCCTGTGCCAGCATCACGCGAATGGTCTCGCGGCACATACGATATTGGGTTGTCAGATTGGTATCGAGAGTTATGGCCCAGCCCTCCTCTGTGCACTCATGAATGGGGCCATCTCCAAAGCGGCGGCCGCTTATGCCGGCGACATTATACAGCGCGTCAATGCGGCCGAATCTGGTCACACACTGGGATACGGCGGATTTTGCGAACTCCGGATCGGTGAGGTCACCGGCCGCCCAATTCACCGAAGCATAGGATGGGCCCACGGATCGCGCTACTTCCTCGCAATGCTCAGCATGACGCGCAATCAGAAAAAGCTGCATCTGAATGGCGCCGGCATGCGTTGGCAGCACGCGCGCGGTCTCAGCAGCGATGCCGGAAGCGCCTGTGATCAAAACCGTGAACGGCATGAAAATCTCCTTCAGCTGGCTGCCGGATCAAGTTTCGCCGGATGGGCAAGAGCCCGTGCATAGCGGTGGCGTTGGTCGCTCAGCCACTCGTCATAATTCACCTGGGTCTCATTCAAATGCATGTTCTGGAGCACACAGTGCTTCTGCCCGCGGCGCACAAATTCGCGAATAGTCAATTCATTCAGCGAGTGAACGATGGTAAGAGCGCCGATCGAGGAGAGCGGGCACACTTTGTACGGTTGCATACCGCCCTCGACGGTGATGGACACATCGCCGGCGGGCATGCAGTTGTCGAGCAGAAAGCCGCGTTGGGCCTCCGACACGACGTGGTACAGCGTCTTGCCCGAGGAGTGCTTCGGCCTAGCGGTGCTGGACTGTTCGCGCGAGGTGATGGCGATGATCGGGTTGTCGGGGAACCGGCGATTGAACTCGATGGCCACGTCGACAGCGGTTTGCGTTTGTCCGGTTGCTGAAACTACGATTAGCGGCTCTCCCACGCCGAACTCAAATTCGTCGAGCAAGCGGGCGCCCAGTCCTTCAACGCGCTCGATGGCCTGATTCAGGCGTAGGCTATCCGCCCCAACTACGTCGGTGAAATTTGAGAGCGCATGCGGCAGGAGTGGATGAAAGCCGGTGAGCGCTCCCATGCGCACGCACAGTTCTTCGACGACAATGCGTGAGTGGCCATTCGCGCAGATATGGACGAGACCACCCGAACCGATGACGTCGGCAAAGATACGGGCCACCTGTTCGAGAATCTCGGCCTGCGCAAGCACGCTGTCGCGGACGCGGTTTAGTTGCTTCGGAAATGTTAATAGATCGTTCAAGTCTGCTCTCCTTGTATGTTTTCGGACATTAGGCGCGGCGCGCCTCCAAAATAAGCTCGCAAAAGCGGCGAGCGGTGGCGGAGATTTCGCGGGGATTTCCATTTCGCAGTGCTGCGATGCTCACGAGCTCGCTTCCAACGCCCAGCGCGGCGGCGCCGGCCCTCACGTAAGCTGCAGCATTCTCGACCGAAATGCCACCCATCGGCATCAGCTCGATCTGCGGCACCGGAGCCTTCAGCGCGCGGATATAACCTGGGCCTCCCGCGGAAGCTGCAGGGAAGACCTTTACCAGGTCGGCGCCGGCGGTCCACGCTGCCAGAACCTCAGTGGGCGTGAGCGCGCCCGGCAGCACGGCGACACTATATCGCCGGCAGAGCTGAACGGTTTCGAGATTGAGTGCAGGGCTCACAATGAACTGTGCCCCTTCAAGAATACTGATCCGCGCGGTTTGAGGATCGAGAACGGAACCCGCTCCGAGAATCATCGTCGATCCGAAGCGCGCGATCGCGCTCCTGAGCAACGCGGTGCCGCCCGGCGCGCTCAGCGCGATTTCAGCGATTCGGATATCGCCTTCCTGCAGCGCTTCGAGTGCATCCAGCGCCTGCTTTTCGGTCTCAACTCGTACCGCGGGGACAATGCCGCCGCTTCGTATAGCGTCGAGTACATGCGCGCGATCCATGATTTTTCTCCCAGAGCCGAACTTATTACCGGTCCTACCGCCACCAGATATTGAGCGCGATGCAGACGAGGACAATGACGACGGCGATGGCCCAGAGCCCTGAAAGTGCCGTCGATGATTTTGCCTTGCTGCGCGAATAGACCACGCCTTCAAGTTCCGCCGCCTGCTTGGCCTGTGTAAACGCGCTCACACCGCAGGTTACGATCATACATACCACCCAACCGGCGATCGCCCCGTAGAATGGCCTGGCAGCACCACCAGCGCGGGGAAGAACAGCTTTATGACGGCTGCGACCAGCGGTGTTTGCGAAGCATCACGCACACTGCGAGCAGCCAGTGCGCGTTGAATGAGCAGGAAGTCGGTGCACCAATATCCGCAACCCAGCACCATCCCCAGCCCGAACACCAGCCCGAAGACATCCATCTGTGATCCAAACGGCTGAACAAGGGGAAGACCCTTCCATGTATGGCCAAGATCATTGGGGAGATGACTGCGCAAATTGGCAATGCCATGAGCATTGCGCACTAAAATCCAGATGAGCGGACCCAAGCCTGCAACAATGAGCGCGAATTGCAGGACTTCGTTGTAAATCGTAGCCGTCAGGCCGCCGAGAGCTACGTAGAAGAACACGAAAACGGCTGCCAATACCACGCTCGTCCCGAACTGCCAGCCCAGGAACGAACGCATAATGATGGCCATCGCGTACAAACTGATGCCGGAAGTCAGAATCATGAGCACTGCGAAGCAGACTGCGTTGAGCGCGCGCGTTGCCTCGTTATACCGAAGTTTCAGGAATTCCGGGACGCTCCGCACTTTGCTCATGTAATAAATGGGCATCATGAACAAGCCGAGAAAGAGTATCGCCGGAATTGCGCCGAGCCAGTAGAACTGATTCGCTCGCGCGCCGTATTTGGCGCTCATGGAGACGACTCCCATAATCTCCAGCGCGCCGCAATTGGCGGCAATGAATGCAATTCCGGTGATGAGCGCCGGAAGTGAGCGGCCCGATTGAAAATATTCCGAACTGCTGACCATGCGGCGCCGAAGGCGCAGGCCGATGAGAAGGATTAAAGCAAAGTATCCGAGCAGGACGGCATAATCAATGATGTTCAGGTGCGTCGTGCTCAAAATGTGCTCCGGGATGTGTTCCAGGCCCAATCGATTGAACCAGTTGGAATACGCTCAAACTTGTGCATCGATTGGGGCGCTCTGCGGAGTTTCAAGCGTTGCTCCGGCAGCCAGAAGCGCATCGCGCAGGACTGGGTAAGGCAATTCGCGCAAGGTAGTCTGTTGAACCAGCGAAAGTACGGCTGCAGTCCCCGCCGCCTGGCCCATCGCCATACACTGAGCCATGCTACGGACAGATGCGTGGGCGTCGTGTGTTGCCGAAAAGCACCGACCGGCAACCAATAGATTCTCAATTTTTTGCGGAACGAGAGTGCGGTAGGGGATGGAGACCGTTTCGCCCTCGGGCAAATAGGTCCATTTAGTACCCCTCCCGGCATGATGGTCCTCAATGGGAGCGCCGCACAGGCCGATTCCATCATCGAACTTACGCGCGCTCAGCACATCTTCACGCGTTAGGCGATATTCGCCGTAAATGCGGCGGGTTTCGCGCACTCCGATCTGGGTGCTGAAGGCGACAATGCGCGCATTTTCGTAGCCGGGGATCATGTCGCGCAGAAAGCGCTCGTATTCGAGAGCCTGGCTGCGGCCATCGATCTCAGCTCTGGTCAGATCGAATGTGTTGGTGGGATCGGTAACGGAGACGCGGGTCATGATGGTGGCCAGCACCGTGTCAATCGGTGTGATGTGGATGCTTCCCTCGCGGCGGGGCAGATCATAGCTGCCGCTCCCGGCCGCGCGCTCCAATAATTCAACAAATAGCTTGCGGGGAATCGATTTGGCTTGCGCAGTATCGACATTGGCTAGGCGAAACGTCGTGGTTAGGGTCTGCGCCGGATCGATTTCGCCTGCGCGTTCAAACGGTACCTCACTTCGCGCACACACATCCGCATCGCCGGTGGCGTCGACCACACAGCGGGTCTGGATCACCCCGAGCCCTAACTTTCCATCGACGATAAGGCCGGTAATGCGATTTCCCTCGAGCACCACGTCGGTGACGAAGGAATGAAGAAGAATGTCGACGCCCGCTTCCATGGCGAGCCGCTCCCAAGCCACTTTAAGGAACTCTGGATTGTAGGTAATGCCGGTGCCTGCTCCGAAGGTGTTAGGGCGCTCGATTACCCTATCCAAGCGCCGCAACTGGTTGAGTAGATCGTCTGGTACACCGGTTAC
>JASIJW010000075.1:0-6305 GCA_030050035.1 Acidobacteriaceae bacterium
AGAGCGGCTGCCGAAGGATTGCATACATACGCGGCTCGCATAGCGCGGTGGGTGACCAACGATCGAGCGGCTATCGGCAGGAGCTGATCCGGCACAGGATTGCAGTTCAGCCGGACCTGGTGCTGGAGAGCATGGATCTGGAGCAGAGCGAGTACGGACGGGGTTATGCGGCCATGGAGCGGCTGCTGCAGCGGCGCGGAAGGCCTGACGGGGTGATGGCCTTCACCGATCTGCTGGCCGTGGGTGCAATGGACGCGGCGAGCAAGCACGGGATTCGCATCCCGGAGGAAATGCTCTTCGTGGGCTGTGGCGACGATCCTGTTCTGTGCGGAATGCGCATTCCGCTCACAAGCATCAACGTGAGCTGGTTTGAGTTGGGTGAACGCGCCGGCAAGCTGGCGCTACGCGCCATTTTGAACGGCACCGGGAACGGCGCGCAGAGGGTGCTGGTGAAACCGAAGCTGGTGAAGAGAAGATCGACGGAAGGCGCGCATAGAGAGCAGAAGTAATTCGATCAGCGAGGGGAAGGAAAGCGATGGCCAAAGGGCGTGAAGACCGGGAGTCGAAATTCGACCTTGTAGTTTTTGGCGAGTTCTTCTCCGATCTGATTTTTTACCGTTTGCCGCGGCGCCCGCGCTTTGGCGAGGAGTCGAAGACGGATTCGTTCCTGATTGCGCCCGGGGGCGGCCTGGCGACAACGGCGATTGCCGCCAGTCGCTTGGGCACTGTGACCGGAATCATTACTCGCGTGGGCGCTGATGCCGAGTCTTTGCCTACGTGGAACCAGATTGCGCAGGAGAAATTGGACATCGGAGCGTGCGAGTACCGTAAAGACGTGCCGACGGCGCTCACAGTGTGCATTGCATATAAAACAGATCGCATGATGGTGACGCACGAGCCCATCAATCAGCGCCTGGAGGACCTGCTTGACCATCCCGCGGTGCGCGCCAAGATGAAACAGGCGCGACATGTGCACCTGGCATGCGCGCTGCGCCGGCCGGCAAAATGGCAGCCGATGCTGCGAAGCCTGAAGGAACTGGGAATTACGCTCTCCGCAGATTTTGGGTGGAATCCGGAGATCTCAGTGAACCAGCTCGGGTCGATCATCCGACACTGCGATTTTGTTTTTCCCAATGAGCACGAAGCGCGAGCGATTACCGGCGCCGAAACGCCGCTGAGCGCGCTTGAAAAGCTGCGGGAGTGGGTGCGTGTGCCGGTGGTGAAGCTGGGCGCGCGCGGGTCGCTGCTGATGGCCGAAGGGAAGGTCTACCGGCAACCGGCGCTGGCGCTGCCCATGGTGGATGCGACGGGAGCGGGCGACGCCTTTAACGGCGGCTTTTTGCACGCGTTTCTCCACGGGATGGGGTGGGACGATTGCCTGCGCGCAGGCAACATCTGTGGAAGTATGGCGGGAACGCGGCCGGGCGGATCGGAAGGATTGCCGGGGCCGCAAGAGTACAAGCGGAAGCTCGCGCAGATGAAGCACGACTGAGGCGAGCTGCAGCCGGACTACTTAGTAGTTTAAACAACAATTTCAGTTGCCATTGAGCCGTTAAACCGGCCTCAATACCCGCCTTGCGCTTTTTTCGTTGACAAGCACCTGGGAGCAATGTACATTCCGTTGCAATTGCTTTACCGGTAAAGTAGCTGAGGCTTTTGCGCCTTGGGCTTGCGTCAAGAAATGAACAACAGAATGCCATCGCACCGGGATCCTGCTCGAAATCGGATCCGTAGGACAAACTCAGAATCGGCTCCAGTCTTCGGTTCAAGTGTTTGGTTCGACTTTAAGGAGGTTGGCTTATGCACGCGTTCAGATTCTTCCGGCTCAGGATCGGAATCAGAGGCATCCGGCGGTTTTGCCTCGCAATTGCCGCGCTGCTGGTGACAGCCGCATTTTCTGCCTACGCGCAGACCGACACGGGCACGATTGTCGGCATCGTCCAAGACAAGAGCAGCGCCCGGATTGCAGGCGCAGCGGTAGACGTGACGGACATGGCAACCGGCGTGACGCGTTCCTACGCGACGAACACGGATGGACAGTATCAGGCCGAGCAACTCATTCCCGGCGTCTATAGCGTGACAGTGAAGCATGCAGGCTTCAGCACCGAAGTACGGCAGAACATCACCGTGAATGTGCAAGACCGCGTGCAGGTGGACGTTACGCTGGCAGTTTCGAGCGTGCAACAACAGGTGGTGGTCAACGAGACTGCTGTTGAGCTGCAGACGCAATCGGCGGAAGTGAATGGCGTGATGCCCTCGCAGGAGCTCAACGACCTGCCGCTGAACGGGCGAGACTACGACAACCTGGTGCTGACGCAGCCGGGCGTGTTCCGCGACATTAACCCGGCCAACCCAGCCGAGGGCCGCTTCAGCGCGAACGGAAACCTTGAGTTGCAGAACTATTTCCAGTTGGACGGCATCGACAACAACTCCAAATCAGAGAATCTGCAGGAGCAATCGACGCAATCGGTGATTCCGCCGCCGGATGCGCTGCAGGAATTTGTGCTGCAGACGCGCACTTACTCGGCGGAGTTCGGTACCGCTGCGGGCGCGGTGGTGAACGTGTCGACCAAGTCGGGCACCAATCAGTTCCACGGCGATGGATGGGACTACATCCAGAACGGCGCGCTAAACGGGAACACCTGGTTTAACAATTACGGCAACATTCCGCGAGGACAATACAACCAGAACCAGTTTGGTGGAACATTCGGCGGGCCCATCAAGCGGGACAAGACGTTCTTCTTCGTCTCATACGAGAACCTGCTGAGCAACATTCAGGACACCGTGGAGTCCGTCGTGCCCACCCAGGCCATGCACAACGGCGACTTCAGCGCGGCTGATAACGGCTCCTATATGTCCCAATTCACAATGACACCCCTGGTGCCGAGCCAGGCCGGCTGCATCAACAATAACGTGATCAACCAGGGTTGCTTCGATTCCGTGGGCAAGGCCTTGATGGCGCTTTATCCGCTGCCCACCCCCAACCTGGGCAACGTGAACACATTTACTGGCGCGGATAACTATTCCTACGTGGGCAGCGAGACGAACAATACGCGGACGCTCGACGTGCGCATCGACCACACGCTGAACAAGACCAACCAGATCTTTGGCCGCTATGCCTTCGATTGGTCCAACTACACGGAGCCACCGACGTGGACATCAAATGCCGTCGCCGGCAACGCGTCGGGCTTCCCTACGGCGTACATTCTGCACGACCAGTCGGTGGCGCTGGGATGGACGCGTACCATCAACGCGAACCTGGTAAACACCGCTCATTTCGGTTATCTGCGCACCTTCTCGCACAGCGATCCGATCGGAGTGACCGTCGGCCAGTCGGAGGCCAGTTCGCTGCTGGGCATGAACGGCGTGCCCACCAACCCGTGGAGCTTCGGCATTCCACCCTTCGAGGAAAGCGTCTTGACCAGCATCGGCGGCTCCTATTACCGGCCGCAGTACCAGGTGGCGCAGACCTACCAGATCCTCGAAGCGCTCTACTGGACCAAGGGCAATCATGCCCTGCAGTTCGGCTACGAGTACCACCAGGACGCGCTCAATTTCTTCGACATCGAAGCGCCGCAAGGTATCATCTACAACTCCGGCATCTACACGAACACGAACGGCTTCAGCGGCGGCGATCTCCTGCTGGGCGATGTTTCCCGACTCATCTTTGAGGCGCCAGCCGAGATCAATAACTACATCCGCGGCAACTCGTGGTACGCGCAGGACACATGGCGCGCGAGAGACAACTTTACGCTCAATTACGGGCTGCGCTACGAGCTCTATCCGCCGTTCTGGCTTGACCGTGAAGGCCGCACGGCGAACTTTTCCTGCGGTTCAACGCCCTATCCGCAGTGCCTGAACTCCGGCACTCCGGCCAATGGCGGCACCATGCTGGTGGGCACCAGCGGAATTCCAACCGATCACGACGGCTTTGCGCCGCGCATCGGCATGTCGTACCACGTGCTGCGGCCGCTGGTTGTGCGCGCCGGCTACGGGATCTTCCACCAGTTCATCAACCGCATCGGGTCCGAATCCCTGGTGCAGCAGAACCCGCCGTACCTGGGCGTGTGGACCATTTCCCAGTCGCAGGGCAGCACGACACCGGTGTTCCAGATGGATTCGGCGCAGGGCATGGATTCGGCCGCCTACCTGAGTTCGACCAGCATCAACGACCTGCTGACGCCCGGCCCTAACGTGACTTGCATTACCGGCACGCTGCAAAACGGCGTGTGCGTAAACGGTGTGGCCGGCGGACTGCCCACGCAGCACATCCGCGCGCAGGGCGTGAACAACCGCACCAGCTACATTCAGCAGACGAGCTTCGGGCTGCAGTATCAGGTCTCGAACAATACCGTGCTAAGCGCCAATTACATCGGCAACTGGGGACGCAAGATGAACCGCGTGCAGAACGCTAACCAAGGCTTTGTGACAAGCTGCCCCACTTGCGCCACAGTGACGCCGACGGCGCACATCTATTTCCCGCTGACGAGCTTTAACTCCGGGAACACGATTGACGCCAACGACACGTCGAACGGCGGCGGCCAGCACGCCTTTGTGGAACTGGCTACCAATGACGGCAACACCGACTACAACGCGCTGGAAATAAATATCCAACGGCAGATGAGCCGGCGGCTGATGTACAACTTCAGCTATACGTGGTCGCATAACATGTCCGATTACGTGGATAATCTTTCGGGCACGGATACGCCGGAGAATGCGCACAATTACGCGCACGAAATGAGCAACTCGCTCCAGGATGTGCGCAACCGGTTCGTGGGCAACGGCACCTATCAATTGCCGATCGGGCAGGGAGGGACGATCCTGAACAGCAACAACCTTGCCTCGCGGCTGATCGGCAACTGGCAGGCCAACGGCATTGTGACGCTGCAATCCGGCGAACCGTTCAGTGTTTCGGCGACCGACGAGAGCGACACGGGTGGCAATGACAATCCATACGCCAACTGCGTTGGCAATCCATGGGCGGGCGCGACAAAGAATCGCCACGACTACGTGGGCAAATTTTCGTCGGGATTCTTCATCAATTCGGCAGCGTTTGCTACGCCGGCGCTGGGCACGTTCGGCTCGTGCCGGCCAAGGATGTTCCATGGGCCCGGTCTCGAAGATGAGGATCTGAGCCTGTTCAAGCAGTTCCCGGTTTCGGAAGCGGACAAACTGGAGCTGCGGTTTGAGTTCTTCGACGCGTTCAATCATCCGAGCTTCGGCAATCCAACCACAAACGTTTCCACCTCCGGCCAAACTTTTGGCAAGGTGCTCAGCGGCACCACCGCCGGACCTCGCATTATGCAAATCGCGGCAAAGTTCTACTTCTAGGGCAAGACCAAAGTTTCTGGGTTTTGCTCAAGTTTGCAGCAGAGTCGCCGCTCTCTGCTGGTTGCAGTCTGCACGCGCGGCTGAGCTCTTCACTCGCCCGCCAACAAACCGGATGATGAGGTGAATCAAATGAGGACCGGTCTGAAAAGATTTACTCCCGTGTGCATGGCTGCTGCCCTGCTAGCGCTGGTATGTGCGCCGCTGCTGAGAGCCGAGGGGCCATGCCGCACGCTGGGCGATGAGCGCGAAGATGCGCAGCCGATTCCGGAAAATCGCGGCGCGGCGGCGTTGAGCGTGGCGCTGGCGCAGTTGCACACACGCGCCAGCATGCTGATGATCGTTGCACACCCGGACGATGAGGACGGAGCCACGCTGGCTTACGAGTCGCGCATGGTGGGCGCACGGGTAGGACTGCTGACGCTGAACCGCGGCGAAGGCGGAGCCAATGAAATGTCGTCGGACTTTTGGGACGAACTGGGGCTGGTGCGCACCGAGGAACTGCTGCAGGCCGATCGCTATTATTGCGCGCGGCAGTTTTTCACCACGGCTGCCGATTATGGATTCTCGAAGACTCTCGATGAGGCGCTGGACAAGTGGGGCGGCGACACGCACGTTTTTGCCGATGTGGTGCGCGTGGTGCGCATGTACCGGCCGCTGGTGATTACGTCTGTTTTTGTCGGCGGGCCGACGGACGGGCATGGCAACCACCAAGCTGCGGGGCGGTGGGCGCAGAAGGTGTTCGTCGCTGCGGGCGATCCGAATGTCTTTCCAGAGCAGATCAAGGCAGGACTGCTTCCCTGGAATCCCTACAAAGAGTACGCGCACGCGCCGTTCTTCCGGCGTGCCAATGGCGTGCAGAATTACATTACAAATAAATTCGAGGAGGGGCCTGTAAGTGTCAACGTTAGAATCCCCGTTGGCACTTACAGCCCTGTAAATGGACTGAGCGCTCAGCAGATTTCGCGCACAGGGCT